>CAZGPO010000215.1:0-4151 GCA_964527745.1 uncultured Dechloromonas sp. | reverse complement strand
ACAAGTCTTGATCGATTCCCCGAAGGTCATGTCATTTGCCCCGCAAATTGAAAATGGATGAACTTTGCCGGTGTTGATCCAGCCATGGCTTACACGCGAACCGCGATACCCTTGACGTTGCCGTAGGTACTGGTCATCGTGCGCAATACGCTGGCGCCGGCTTCGAGCAGCAGCATGAAAAGATTACGTTCGGAATACAGGCAGAGCGGCTCGGTAATGCCGTATTTCTTGGCCATGGCGGGTGACAAGCTGGCGTAGCGTGCCTCGACCCGTTGATCGTGATCGCCATAGCCGTCGCCAAGTTCCGAATGCAGGCCGAGAACCGAAACGAAGAGCTTGCCGCCGATCCGCAGCTTGAGGAGCATCTGGCGCACGATCTTGCGTGCCTCGTCGTAACGCAGATTGCAGAGACCGCGCCGGATGACGACGATATCGAACGGTTCGCCGGGAATTTCATCCGCAATGTTCGCAAAATCGCACTCGGCAAAACACATTTCGTTGCGCCATTCGCCGGCAAGAATGAAAGCCTCGATTTCCTTCTGCACCGCGAGCGTATCGCCAAGGACGACGTCGGCACCGAGTCGGGCGAATTTAATGGCCAGTTCGCCATGTCCGGCGGGTGTGACCAGAACCGAGGTGCGGTGATCGATCCGCTGCCGCTTGATGCACTCTTCCAGCGCATAGCGCTCGAGGTCGTCGTTCCCTGTTTCCAGGGGATTGGCGTTACCATGTGCCTGCATGTCGGTTGCCCCCTTGTGCCCATTTTGCATGACGTGAAGGGTATCTGACAACCAATGCAAGGAAACCCCTGATGAGGAGTCGTTGATGTTGGTGAAATTTGTATCGAGCGAAACCGGCGAGCTGATGATGTTCGCCGAAATGGCCGGGACGCTGTTGCGCGCTATCGGCAAGGAAACCAGCCGGCGCGGAACTTTCACCCGCGATGAAATGCTGCCGGCGGCGACGCGCTTGCGCGAAGCTGTTGCGCGCGGCGAGGCGAGCGACAACAAGCAGGATAATGACGACGAAGGTGCGGAACAGGGCGTTGCGCTCGGTCCCCGCGCCTGGCCGCTGATCGACATGCTTGAGCGCACCGCCAAGGGCAGGCCGCAGGCCAATATCCTGTGGGAAGCCGCGGTGGACTTCTGATCCGACGGAGACTTTGCGGGCCAGCCATACTCAGACCCATGAATCGTTATGCCTTGCCCGCATTTGTCGGCTTTTTGCTGTCGACCGCGACGATCGCTGGTACGCCGAAGGTGGCGGTCGATGTCGGTCATACGCTGGCCGAACCGGGGGCCAGCAGCGCGCGCGGGCGCAGCGAGTTCGACTTCAACCGGCAACTGGCGGCGCAACTTGTGCTTGCCTTGCAGGCGCGCAGTGTCGCGGTGCGCGAAATCAATACGTCCGGCACCATCGGCAGTCTGGCCGGGCGACCGGAACAGGCGGGCGGCAGTGATTTTTTCGTGTCGATTCATCATGATTCGATTGCCGCCGAGTACCTGCAGGCGTGGGACTGGGACGGTAGCGCGACGAGTTTTACGACGCTCAAGCGCGGCTTCGGGATCTTCGTCTCGCGCCGCAACCCGGAACTCGCGTCCAGCCTGCGCTGCGCTTCGGCAATGGGCGCCACGTTGCGCCGCGCCGGCTTCATGCCGACCCCGTGGCATGGTCGCAAGCATCAGCCGGCCGATGCCGAAAACGGTGTCTGGTATTACGACAATCTGGTGGTTCTGCACAAATCCACATTTCCCGCTGTGCTCTTCGAGGCCGGCGTTATCAAGCATCGTGAAGAAGAACTCGAACTGCTCGATGGTGAGCGCCAGGAACGCATGGCCGATGCGCTGGCAACCGGCATCACCGGCTGCCTGGCGGTCACAGGAAAATCGGCTCGGGAGTGAGGTCGATGCCGAAGCGAGCATGGACATCCTGTTGCACCGCCGCCATCGCGTGCTTGACGTCGGTCCCGGTCGCGCCGCCGCGATTGACCAGCACCAGTGCCTGCTTTTCATACATGGCGACCGGGCCGAGGCTTTTGCCTTTCCACCCTGCCTGCTCGATCAGCCAGCCCGCCGCCAGCTTGACCCGGCCATCGGGCTGCGGGTAGCGGGGCAGGGTCGGGAAATTTGCGCCAAGCATTTCGGCGATGCTGCGGTCGACTACCGGATTGTGGAAGAAACTGCCGGCATTGGGCGTCTCGGCCGGATCGGGCAGCTTGCGCTGGCGAATGGCGACGATCGCCAGCGAGATGTCCCGAGCTGTCGGTGAGGTTACGCCAAGGGCGGCCAGTTCCTGCGCCAGATCGGCATAACGCGTGTTCGGTTCCCACGCTTTCGGCAAGCGAAAAACGACTGAGGAGATCGCCATCCGGCCGCTCAAATGCCATCCCTGTTGCTTGAAGATGCTGTCGCGGTAGGCAAAATGGCAATTGTCGCGGTCGACCGTCAAAAACGCCGGTTTTTCAAAATCCCAGGCGGTCAGCGAATGAAAACGTTCGGCCACTTCCAGGCCATAGGCGCCGATATTCTGGATTGGCGCCGCGCCGACCGTACCGGGAATCAGCGACAGGTTTTCCAGCCCCGGCCAGCCTTGGGCCAGCGTCCATTGCACAAAGTCATGCCAGTTCTCGCCGGCCCCGGCTTCGACATACCAGGCTTCGGTGTCTTCCCTGACAAGTCGCTTGCCGGAGGTCGCCATGTGCAGCATCAGGCCGTCGAAATCGCCGGTCAGGACGAGGTTGCTGCCGCCGCCGAGGATGAAACGCGGCGTCTGGGCAAGCGCCGGGTCGGCCAGCTGTCCGGCGGAATCGATGCGGGCGAAAAACGCCGCCGAACCGGGGAGGGCCAGTGTGTTGAGCGCCCGCAGATCCACGGCTTGCCGCAGGATCACAATAGCGGCGCCAGCCAGTATTCAGCGTCCTTCACCGACATGCCCTTGCGTTTCGCCCAGTCTTCCAGTTGATCGCGACCGATCTTGGGAATGGCAAAGTAGGTTGCCGCCGGGTGGCCGATGTAGAAGCCGGAAACCGAGGCCGCCGGGGTCATTGCGCAGGATTCGGTCAGCTCCATGCCGGCGTTGGCCGGGGCATCGAGCAGGGCAAACAGTTCGCGCTTGGCGGTGTGGTCCGGGCAGGCCGGGTAACCTGGGGCGGGGCGGATGCCGGTATATTTTTCGGCAATCAATTCGTCGTTAATGAGTGCTTCCTCTTCCGCATAGCCCCAGTATTTGGTGCGTACCTGCAGGTGCAGCCATTCGGCAGCGGCTTCGGCCAGGCGGTCGGCCAGTGACTTGAGCATGATCGCCGAGTAGTCGTCGTGGGCGGCCTCGAATTCGGCGATTCGGCCGTCGATACCGAGACCGGCGGTGACGGCGAAAGCGCCGACGTAATCGCGTTCGCCTACATAGTCGGCGAGTGCCACGTTGAAGCGCCCTTTCGGCTGTTTGTGCTGCTGGCGCAGGCCGACCCAGCGCGTCAGTTCGGTGCTTCGGCTTTCGTCGCTGTAGATGATGATGTCTTCATTTTCGCCGCGTGCCGGGTAGAGACCGAAGACGGCTCTTGCGGTCAACCATTTTTCTTCGACGATTTTGGCGAGCATGGCCTTGGCATCGGCGTAGAGTTGGCGGGCGGTCTCGCCGACCACCTCGTTTTCCAGAATGGCCGGGTAGCGGCCAGCCAGATCCCAGCTCTGGAAGAACGGTGTCCAATCGATGAACAAGGCGAGGTCTTCAAGTTCGAGGTCGAGCGCCTGCCGGCCGATCTGGTTGGGTATTGTCGGCGCGAAGGTTTTGTTCCACGTGAAACGGTTGGCGCGGGCTTCGGCCAGCGTGACCAGCGTGGCGCCCTTGCGCCCGGCATGCTCGGCGCGGACGGCTTCGTACTCGGCAACGATCTCGGCCATGTAGGCATCGCGATTGTCATTCGACAGCAGCTTGGTGGCGACGCCAACGGCGCGCGATGCATCCGGGACGTAGATTACAGCGCTGTCCGTATTGGGGGCAATCTTGATCGCGGTGTGGGCGCGGCTGGTCGTCGCGCCGCCGATCAGCAGCGGCTGGGTCATGCCGTGGCGCCGCATTTCGCTGGCGACGTGCGCCATTTCCTCGAGCGACGGGGTGATCAGGCCGGACAGGCCGATGATGTCGACGCGATG
>CAZGPO010000214.1:0-4200 GCA_964527745.1 uncultured Dechloromonas sp. | reverse complement strand
GACGGCCTGCTATCGGTCAGCGCGCGTGAACAGACGACCGGTGTCGAATCCAGCGTCGTCGTCAAGCCGTCGTATGGGCTTTCCGACGATGAAATCGCCGGCATGCTCAAGGATTCTATGGAGCATGCCAAGGACGATGCGATCAACCGCGCGCTCAAGGAAGCGCAGGTCGAGGCGCAGCGCATGATTGAAGCAACTGTGGCGGCGCTGAAGGAAGATCCGCACCTGCTCAACGAAGCCGAAACCGCGAAGATCAATGCGAGCATCGAAAAACTGCGGGTTGCCACCGCCGGCGACAATCGCCGCCTGATCAACCTGGCGATGGACGACCTGGGCTTCGAAACCCAGGAGTTCGCGCATCGCCGCATGAATCAGAGCGTCAATCGCGCCTTGTCTGGGCGCAAGATCGACGAACTCAAACTGGGAGAAGAGGCATGACGCAATTGATCGTATTGCCGCATCCGGAAAACTGTCCGGACGGTGCCGTGATCGAGGCGGAAGAGGGCAAATCGATTTGCGAAACCCTGCTGGAAAACGGGGTCGAACTCGACCACGCCTGTGAAATGTCCTGTGCCTGCACGACCTGCCACGTCATCGTGCGCGAGGGCTTCGATTCGCTGGAACCGGCCGAGGAAGAGGAAGAGGACCTGCTCGACAAGGCCTGGGGCCTCGAACCCAATTCACGCCTCGGCTGCCAGGCGATCGTGCGGTCGACGCCGCTGGTGGTCGAAATTCCGAAATACAGCATCAACATGGCGAAGGAGGGCCACCGCAAATGAAATGGACCGACATCAACGACATCGCCATCGAATTGAGCGATGCACATCCCGATACCGACCCGCTGAAGATCAACTTTGTCGATCTGCGCAACTGGGTGTTGGCCCTGCCGGACTTCAATGACGACCCCAAGCACAGCGGCGAGAAGATTCTCGAGGCGATCCAGCAGGCCTGGATCGACGAGGTTTCGTGAGCGCCGGCAAATGAAAGCCCGCGATTTTCCCGGACGCGGCAGCCAATTGAATGTCCTCGGCGGCCCCTTGCTGACCTGCAGCGACCGCCCGCTGACCGGTTTTTTCCGCGACGGCTGCTGCAATACCTCGGAGGAAGATATCGGCAGCCACACCGTCTGCGTCGTGCTGACTGCCGAATTTCTCGAATTCTCGAAGGCGCGTGGCAACGACCTGTCGACGCCGCACCCGGAATTCGATTTCCCCGGCCTGTTGCCCGGCCAGCGCTGGTGCCTGTGCGCGGCGCGCTGGCTAGAGGCGTTCAAGGCAGGCAAGGCGCCGCAGGTCGCGCTCAATTCGACCAATCAGGCAGCGCTGGAAATCGTGCCACTGGAAGCGCTGAAGCAGCACGCCGTCGATCTGCACTGAAATACACTGAAAAACCGGCGTCTTTTCGCCGTTGACCGCAACGATCCCCGGCGATCAGTCGAACAGGTTGAGCAGTGCGTCGAGGCCGCCGAAATTGATTGCGACATCCGCCTTGTTGCGGATTGCCGGCTTGGCGCGGAAGGCGACCGAGAGGCCGGCCTGACCCAGCATCAGCAGGTCGTTGGCGCCGTCACCGATGGCGATGACCTGCTCCTTTCTGAGACCGAGTTCATCGGTCAGGCGGGCGAGGTGATGGGCCTTGGCGGCGGCGTCGACAATATCACCCGAAACGTGGCCGGTCAGCTTGCCGCCGGCAATTTCCAGTTCATTCGAAGTGGCGAAATCGAAACCGAGTTCGATGCGCAGGCGCTCGGTAAAATAAGTGAAGCCGCCGGAAAGGATCGCCGTGCGCAGCCCGGCGCTCTGCGCGGCTTCCAGCAATTCGCGGGCGCCCGGCGAGAGCAGCAGGCGCTCGCCATAGACGCGGGCCAGAACCCGCGCGTCGAGGCCGGCGAGAAGCGCCAGTCGGCGACGCAGGCTCTCGCGGTAGTCGATTTCGCCGCGCATCGCCGCTTCGGTGATCGCCGAGACGGCTGCCTTCTGGCCGGCGAAGTCGGCCAGTTCGTCGATGCACTCGATGGTGATCAGCGTCGAATCCATGTCGAAGGCGATCAGGCCGAAATCGCCAAGTGCCCGTTGGCCATCGACGAAAGCCCAGTCGAGGCGCTCTGCTTCGATCAGCGGGATCAGTTCGGCGAATTCCGGGGTGCGCGTCGCGCCGATCAGCCGGGTGACTTGCGGCGGGCGCGGTTCGACGGCGCTGGCGCCAGTCGCAGTCAGCAGGCGATCGAGCAGGAAACTCGGCAGCGCGCCGCCGTGGACAACCAGATTCATCGGTTGATGACGTGGGAAACCAGGCCGTCGGCCAGTTTCGGCTCGAACCATGTCGATTTCGGCGGCATTACCTGGCCGGAATCGGCGACCGCCATCAGGTCGGTCATCTGCGTTGCATGCATGGCGAAGGCGACGGCCATTTCGCCGCTGTCGACCCGGCGCTCCAGTTCCGCCGTACCACGAATGCCGCCGATGAAATCGATGCGCTTGTCGCGGCGCAGATCGCCGATGCCGAGAACCGGGGCCAGCAAGTGATCCGAGAGCAGGCTGACATCGAGGCGGGCGACCGGGTCGCTGGCGGGGACCCGGCGGGGATCGATTTCCAGTCGGTACCATTGTCCGGCTAGGTACATGCCGACCACACCGGGCTTTTCCGGGTGCACAGCGCCTTCTGCCGGGCTGATGGCGAAGTGCTCGCCGATCTGCGCCAGGAAATCGGCTACCGATAGCCCGTTCAGATCGCGGACGACCCGGTTGTAATCCATGATCCGCATCTGGTGCGCCGGGAAAATCACTGACAGGAAGTATTCAGCGGCGGACGATTGCCCACGGCGGCTGGCTGCGACCCGAGAGGCAGCGGCCGAGCGATGGTGACCGTCGGCGATGTACAGATTGTCCATGGCTTCGAAGGCGGAGCTCAGGGCGGCAATGATCGCCGTTTCGTCAATCAGCCAGATGGTGTGGCGCACACCGTCAGAGGTGACGTCGGCAACCGGTTCGTGAGCGCTCGTCCAGCGTGCGATGAGGTCGTCCGCCGCCGGCGAATCGGGATAGGCAAGCAGCACCGGGCCGGTCTGCGCCGAGAGCGCCTCGATCTGGCGCACGCGGTCGTCTTCCTTGTCGGGGCGTGTGAATTCGTGCTTGCGGATGCGGTTGCTGTCGTAATCGGCGACCGAGGCGGCAGCGACGAGGCCGGTCTGGACATGCTCGCCCATGGTCAGCCGGTAGGCGTAATAGCACGGCGTCGCATCGCGTATCAGGATGCCGTCGGCGATCAGCCGGTGGAAATTTTCGGCGGATTTGGCGTAGACCGTAGCGGCGTAAGGGTCGGTATCGAGCGGCAGGTCGATTTCGGCCTTGGAAATGTGCAGGAAGCTGAACGGCTTGCCGGCGGCCCGTTCGCGCGCTTCGGCGCTCGACAGCACGTCGTAAGGCGGGGCGGCGACGTCGGCGGCTCGACCAGGCGCCGGGCGCAGACCGCGAAAAGGCTGGATCAGGGGCATTGTTGTCCTCGGCGTGGCGGGTTCATCGGGTTTGGTCGGGAAGCTTCTTGCGTCTGATCAACTTGATCGCGAGCAGGGTTGCAGGCAGCAGATGCCAGAACAGGTCGAAGATGTCGATCGGCCTGGTCAAAGTGCCGTCGAGCAGCATCCGCATTTTCTCGACCAGGTGCGGTTCGGGTACAAACGGCGCGCCCAGCATCATGATCGAGATCACGACAAGGAAGGGCAGGGGGATACGGTCAATGAATTGCATCACAGGGTTTCGATCAGCAGAAATGACATGGCGAATTTAACCGTGTGCTGGGTGTTATGATCAGGTTCATCGTTGATTCGTGTCCCGATCTCGACCCTGCAAAGTCCGCTTGCGTTCGTCGGTGAATTTCCACCACGGTCGCGCTTCGCCGCCGTCCATGAATCGCGTGACCGAAATGAACACGTCGATCATGCAGGGGTCTTGTCTTTGCCCGGCGACTGAGCACAACTGGCCATACAGGGCGTAAGGATCGCCACCCTTGAGTTGATCCGGCGAATGTATGCCCAGTCGATTCAGATCCGCCGCCATGGCCTTGCCAATATTCGGCAGGTCGGTCAGGGAACGCACCTTGTTGCGGACAACCTTTGCAGGATTCATGGAACTAAAAGTAACTAAAAGGGGACAGACCACGTTTTTTCGGCAGTCAGGCTGTCATGCAGCCAGGCTGGATCAA
>CAZGPO010000213.1:0-4215 GCA_964527745.1 uncultured Dechloromonas sp. | reverse complement strand
TCCAGGCGCGCCCCATCATTCTTCCCCGGCCGCCCCGCCCGTCGAATCTACAACCTGTTCGCCGGCAGCCGGTTCGGACCCATTGCCGGGCGCTTCCACATCGTCACCGACGCTCTCGACGATCTTTTCCAGCCCGGCCAGCTTTTCGCCGTCATCGAGCGAAATCAGTGTCACGCCCTGCGTCGCCCGGCCCATGCCGCGAATCTCGGCGACGCGGGTACGGATCAGCACGCCGCCAGTGGTGATCAGCATGACTTCGTCTTCGTCATTGACCAGCTTGGCGCCGATCACCTGACCATTGCGCTCGCGGTCGGCGGCGATCGCCCGCACACCCTGCGTGCCGCGCCCGGAATGGCGGAAATCGGCGAGTACGGTGCGTTTCCCGAAACCGTTCTCGGTCGCCACCAGCACCGTCTGCTGATCGCTTTCGGCCACCAGCAGCGAAATCAGCGACTGACCTTCGAGCAGGCGCATGCCGCGCACGCCGCGCGCGCCGCGCCCCATCGGCCGGACATCTTCCTCGTCGAACCAGACCGCCTTGCCGGCATCGGAAACCAGCACGATGTCGCTCTGGCCATTGGTCAGTTCGACGCCGATCAGGTAATCGCCTTCGTCCAGGCTCACCGCGATGATGCCGGCCTTGCGCGGATTGGAATAATCGGAGAGTGGCGTTTTCTTGACGGTGCCCTTGACGGTGGCCATGAACACGTACTGATCTTCGGAGAATTCCTTGACCGGCAGCACGGCATTGATCCGCTCGCTTTCTTCCAGCGGGAAGAGATTGACGATCGGTTTGCCGCGACTGGCGCGGCTGCCCTGCGGCGCTTCGTAAACCTTTAGCCAGTAGCAGCGACCGCGGTTCGAGAAGCACAGGATGTAATCGTGTGTATTGGCGACGAACAACTGATCGACGAAATCCTCGTCCTTGATCGCCGCCGCCTGCTTGCCGCGCCCGCCACGGCGCTGGGAGCGGTAATCGGCCAGCGGCTGGGCCTTGATGTAGCCGCCGTGCGACAGCGTGACGACCATGTCCTGCGGCGTGATGAAATCTTCGATGCCGAGTTCCTGCGTGTGCAGGATGATTTCGGAGCGACGCTCATCGCCGAACTGGTCGCGAATGGCAGTCAGTTCGCCGACGATGATCTCGGTAATGCGTTCCGGTTTGGCCAGGATGTCGAGCAGGTCGAGAATCTTCGCCATCACATCCTTGTATTCGCTGACGATCTTGTCCTGCTCGAGTCCGGTCAGGCGTTGCAGGCGGAGTTCAAGAATCGCCTGTGCCTGGGCGTCGGACAGTCGATAACCCTGTTCTGACAGGCCGAATTCCGGCGCCAAGCCATCCGGGCGTGAGGCATCGGAAGCAGCACGCACCAGCATTTCCTCGACCACCGGACTGCGCCAGGTGCGCTCCATCAGGCCACGCTTGGCATCAGCCGGCGTCGGCGCCGCCTTGATCAGGGCGATGATTTCATCGACATTGGACAGCGCGACGGCCAAGCCTTCGAGGATATGGCCGCGTTCGCGCGCCTTGCGCAGTTCGTAGACGGTGCGCCGCGTGACGACCTCGCGGCGATGCGACAGGAAGCATTCCAGCATCTGCTTCAGGTTGAGCAGGCGTGGCTGGCCATCGACCAGCGCCACCATGTTCATGCCGAAGCTGTCCTGCAACTGCGTCTGCTTGTACAGGTTATTGAGGATGACCTCGGCCACCTCGCCGCGCTTCAACTCGATGACGACGCGCATGCCGGACTTGTCCGACTCGTCACGGATGTCGGAAATGCCCTCGATCTTCTTCTCGTTGACCAGCTCGGCGACCTTTTCGATCAAGGTCTTCTTGTTAACCTGGTAGGGAATTTCGTCGATGATGATGGCCTGACGGTTGCCCTTCTCCATATCCTCGATATGCGTGCGACCGCGCATGATGACGCGCCCGCGGCCGGTCTTGTAGCCTTCGCGCACACCCATCACGCCGTAGATCAGCGCCGCAGTCGGGAAGTCGGGGGCCGGAATGTGCTCGATCAGCTCATCGATGCTGATCGCCGGATTTTCCAGCATCGCCAGACAACCGGCGATCACTTCGTTCAGGTTGTGCGGCGGGATATTGGTCGCCATGCCGACCGCGATACCCGACGAACCGTTGATCAGCAGGTTCGGAATGCGCGCCGGCATGACCAGCGGTTCGTTCTCGGAACCGTCGTAGTTCGGCCCGAAATCGACGGTTTCCTTGTCGAGATCTTCCAGCAACTGGTGGCCGATCCGGGCCATCCGCACTTCGGTGTAACGCATCGCCGCCGCGTTGTCGCCATCGACCGAACCGAAGTTGCCCTGGCCATCGACCAGCATGTAGCGCAAGGAAAAATCCTGTGCCATGCGCACGATCGTGTCATAGACCGCGATATCGCCGTGCGGGTGGTACTTACCGATCACGTCACCGACGATACGCGCCGATTTCTTGTACGCCTTGTTCCAGTCGTTGTTCAGCTCGTGCATCGCGAACAGTACCCGGCGATGCACCGGCTTCAGGCCGTCGCGCGCATCCGGCAGCGCCCGGCCGACGATCACGCTCATCGCGTAATCGAGATAAGAACGCCGCATCTCGTCTTCGAGGCTGATCGGCAATGTTTCTTTGGCGAATTGGTCCATGTCTCACATTCGCAACGCTTGCGCGATGCATTATTGGTTGGATCGAGTGTAATTTGCTATTTTAACACGCGACCCACATTGAGACAGACGCCGATTGCCATGAAAAACACTCCCGAATCCATCGACCTGCTGATCGAGCCGAGCTGGATCGCTGCGGTCGACCCTGATTTGGTCCTGAAAAATCATGCTGTCGCGGTTCATGGCGGGCGCATCATCGCCCTGTTGCCCTCTGTCGAGGCGCGCAGCCGATTCAATCCGGCGCAGCGCGTACTGCTCGAAGACCACATTCTGATTCCCGGCCTGATCAATCTGCACACCCATGCCGCGATGACGCTGATGCGGGGGCTGGCCGACGACCTGCCGCTGATGGACTGGCTGGAAAAACACATCTGGCCTGCCGAATCGGCCAACGTTTCATACCCGTTCGTTTATGACGGAACGCGGCTGGCCTGCGCCGAAATGCTGGCCGGCGGCATTACCTGCTTCAACGACATGTACTTCTACCCCGAGGCAGCTGCCGCGGCGGCAGCGGAATTCGGCATGCGCGCCATGCTCGGCATCACAGCAATCGAATTTCCAACACCGTATGCCAGCGATGCTGACGACTACATCGACAAAGGGCTTGCCGTTCGCGAACAATGGCTCGACAACCCATTGATTGGATTTTGTCTGGCGCCGCATGCGCCCTACACCGTTTCCGACACAACATTCGAGCGCCTGGCGACTCTCGCGGCGCAACTCAACATTCCAATCCACTGCCACATACACGAAACCCGGCACGAAATCGAGGAAAGCAAGCGCCTGCATGGCATTACCCCGCTGGCACGCCTGAAGCGACTCGGCCTGCTCGGCCCCGGCTTCATCGGCGTTCACGCTATACATATTGATGAACCGGATCTCGAACTGCTGGCGGCAACCGGTTGCAGCGTCGCCCATTGCCCGACATCCAACCTCAAGCTGGGCGGCGGCATCGCCCCTGTGGCGCGGATGCGACAATCAGGAATCAATGTTGGCCTCGGCACCGACGGCGCCGCCAGCAACAACCGGCTCGACATGTTCGGCGAGATGCGCCTGGCCGTATTGCTGGCCAAAGGCAGCACCGGCGACGCCAGCACGCTACCGGCTCACGCGGCGCTACGCATGGCGACACTCGACGCCGCCAACGCGCTTGGCCTCGGCGGTGAAATCGGCTCGATCACCCCCGGCAAGGCGGCAGACCTCGTCGCCGTCAGTCTCAAGGGACTGAATACAAAGCCTTGTTACGATCCGCTGTCACACCTTGTTCATGTCGCCGGTCGCGAATGCGTGACCCACGTCTGGGTTAATGGAAAGTGTTGCGTAGACCACAAAATGATCGTCGGGGATGGTCAAAATGACTTGGAATCCGCAATCGCCCTATGGCAGAATAGGCTGGAGGTCCGTAGAGAAGGCTGAATGCAGCGCTCTACTCGGGTAAAAAGTTTGCTAATTTTCTTCAACGAGGGAAAACAATGATCAAGAACATTGCCAAGAAATCGCTCATTCTGGCTCTGCTGGCCGGTATCGGCTTTGGTGCCACCGCCGTCCAGGCAC
>CAZGPO010000212.1:0-4215 GCA_964527745.1 uncultured Dechloromonas sp. | reverse complement strand
TCACCCTGCCGCTATGGATCGTTCCCGGCCTGTCGCTGGTCTTGCCGCTCCTGTTGATGGCCTGGTACAACCGGCGCACCTTCGCCTACGATGCGCTGTCGATGCACGCCACGGACCAGGAATGGGCAAGCCTGAAACCGCGCGCTAGGCTGCCGATGTTCATGCTCGGACTGGTCATGGCCCTGCTCGCCCATGTGCCGGTCATCGGCCTGCTGGTGCCGGCGCTGGCAGCGCTGGCATTCGTTCATTTCGGGCTGGAAACCCTGCGCCGCTCACGTGGCGGTGCGCTAGTCAGCATCGAAGGGGGCGCCGCATGAGCCGCAGCTTTGGCGCCGTCATCATCGGCGATGAAATTCTGTCCGGCAAACGCCAGGACAAGCATTTCGCGAAGATCATCGAGATCCTCGGCAAACGCGGCCTGCGCCTGGCCTGGGTCGAATATGTCGGCGACGACCGCGCACGCCTGACGGCGATCTTCAGACACACGATGGCGGCCGGCGACATCGTTTTTTCGTGCGGCGGCATCGGCAACACGCCGGATGATCACACCCGCCAGGCGGTTGCCGCGGCGCTGGGTACCGAACTTGAATTGCACCCGCAAGGCTACGAGGAACTCAAGGCGCGCTTCAACGGCGAGGAGATCAGCGACAAGCGCAAGCTGCTGGTCACCTTCCCGGCTGGTGTCAGCATCATCCCGAACCCGTTCAACCGCATTCCGGGCTTCATGGTGAACGATCATTACTTCGTGCCCGGCTTTCCGCAGATGGCCCATCCGATGATCGAATGGGCGCTCGACAACTTCTACAGCGACCTCTTTCAACCGGTCGACAGCCAGGTCGAAAAAGCCATCCTGCTGACCGGGCCAATGGCCTACGAAAGCGCCCTGCTCGACCTGATGGAGCGCATCGTCAGCGACTACCCTAGCCTACGACTGTTCTCGTTACCGTCGGTTGCCAACCGCGAACGCCGCCACCTCGAACTCGGCGTCGAAGGCGAACCGGCACTGGTCGACAAGGCCATGGGCGAAATCTGTAGCGAGGTCGGCCGGCGTGGGCTGGCCTGGACCTGGCGCCCCTAACTGCCCCATTGCGCCGCTGCGACTGGCACGGTCGACGTAAAAAAGCCCGCGAATTCGCGGGCTTTTCAATTGCCTGATGTAAGCGCGGAATTACTTGGCGGCTTTCCTGGCCGCTGCGGTCGTCGCGCTAACGGCCTTGGTCGTCGTCTTGGTGGCGACGGCCATATTGGCTTCGGCGATGTCGGACAACTGCTTGGCCATCGACGTCATGTTGTCGAAAGCCTTGGTCGAAGCGTTCAGCATCGAATTCATCGTCGCCGCGAAGACGTCACCGCCAACCGGCGCGCTGGCAGTTGCCTTCTCGACGGCACTGCTGGCGTTCTTGGTGAAGCTGCCGTACTGCGACTCCATCACCGAAGTCAGCTCTTTCTGCATGCCGGCAACCAGTTCGTAGACGTTGCGCGAGTAATCCACCCACTTGTCCACGTTCGGCTTGGCCAGATCGCTGCTCAGCTTGGCGGCTTCGTTGGGATCCTTGGCGCCCAGGATTTGCTGGGTGTTGCTGACGGTGTTGTTGAAAAATTCGCGCGAGGCGGCCATATTCAGTGCGGTCAGGCGCTCGACGCCATTGAAAGCGGTACGCAGCAGGGCCGTCATCACTTCGGCGTTGGCCTTTTGTGCGGCGGCCAGTTGATCCATGTTCGGTTTGCTCATCATCTTCTCCAGTCTGGTTATGGGTGGGGATGAAACCAGCCCCCGCACTCCGGCGAGGGCCTTTTGCAGCTCTTTACTGTGCAGCGAATTACTTCTTCTTGGCAGCGGTAGCGCCAACGGCCTTGACCGTCGCGTTGGTCGCGGCAGCGACGTTGGCTTCGGCGATCTCGGCAACCTGCTTGGCCGCCTTGTTCATGTTGTCGAAAGCGGAAGTCGCGGCAGCGATGGCGCTCTTGACGGCAGCAACGGCAACATCGGAACCGGCCGGTGCCGACTTGGCAGCCTTGTCGAGCAGACCGGCAACGGTCTTCTGGAAATCACCGAACTGGGCTTCGATCATTTTGGCCATCTCTTCCTGCGTCTGGGCCGAGATTTCATACACAGAACGCGAGTAGGCAACAGCCTTCTCGACATTCGGCTGGGCCAGCGAAGCCTGGATCGACATGGCGTCCTGGACGTCCTTGGCACCCATAAGGGCCTTGGCGCCGGAAACCGAATCTTCCATCATCGAACGGGCGGTGTTCAGGTTCAGGGCAGCGATGCGCTCGGCGGAAGCCAGCGCGGTATTGGCGACGGACAACAGGGAATCAACGGTAGCCTTGTTGGCGGCAGCGAGTTGCTCGGGCGTGGTGAACATGGTGGAATCTCCTAGATTGATATTGAATACGATGAATACGGGCGTTGTTTGACCATTGCGAAGCGCAAAACTATTTTGCTGCACCGCAACATAAGTTCGATTATAGAACCGAACCGCTAAATGTCAAGTGTTTTTGTTGCGCCGCAACAATTCAAGTTTAGGCAAATCAAATCATCAACTTGTGATTTACGCGGAGCGCCTTGTGCGAACATTGTTTCGCGGCGCAACAGGGGTTCCGGAAATCAGTTGGCGGCCGATTTTGCAGGCAGGGAAGCGCTACCTTTCAGATCCAGTTTTGGCCCGGAATCCGCCGGAGACTCGGTCTTGTTGCGCGGCTGGATGATGGCGCGGACGCGTGCCGGCGACCCCTTGGGATCGCCGTTCTTGCCGGCAGTGACCAGATACTTCTCGCTGATGCCGTCATACCAGATGTAATCTCCCTTGACCTGATCCTGGCCACTTCTGACCCAGGCGCGGTGGAAGAACTCGGCCACCTCGTTGTTGGTGTTGTATTCGATACGTTCGGCTTCGCCATCGAGGTATTCTTCCTTGCCTTCCTGCTTCTGCCGGATACGCGCCAGCCCATCCTTGCCGCCATAGGCGACGCCCTTCTGGAAACCGTACTGATCCTCGGTGATGACGACCCGGTCGGCGCGCAGCACCATGGTGCCCTTGGTCACCAGCACATCGCCCTCGAGGATCGTGATTTTCTTGGCATCGTCGATCGAGACACGACCGGCCTCGAGCTGCATCGGCTTGTCGCGGTCGGCACGCTCGGCAAAAGCCGGCTGACTCAGCACGACGACGAGAAGGGAAACGGCGATTCGGGAGTTCATTTTTGCACTCGACGCGGATAATACAGGCCAGTGACCTGCGATTGGAGTTCAAAGGTGGAGGTATTGTGATCCAGATGCATCCCGACGCCCTTGATCCAGGACTTGCCTTCGGAGATTTCGACCGGACTCTGGGTAAAGGCAGTACCGTCATTCGGGTGCACGGTCAGATCGGGCATCCGGGCAATAGCGGCAGGCCGCTCCGGAGTCGCATCGCGTTTGACCCGGACGTCGTCCCACAAAAAGACCACCTCGCCCTTGCTGGTAACCTGGGCATTCTCTCCGGAAACGGTCAGGGCCGGCGCATTCGGCCGGTAATGGATAAGGGTCGGGTTCTTCAATAGCGACGCATCGTCGTCCGGGTAGTGCTCCAGATAAGGCGCCGTCAGGCGATATTTGACCTGCCCCTGGTCGTCAAACTGACGCATCAGGAAATTCTCGGCCATCGAATCGGGATCGTGGCGCAACTTGCCGTCACGCTTCGTCTCGCCGGGCGCCACTGCCTGTTGCAGCCAGAAACTGAGTCCCGCCAGCAAGGCCAGCAGGACAATCGCAAACAACTGGCTGGCCCCGTGTTTCATTGGGTGTCGAGGTAGGCGGCGAACAGTGTTTCGCGCTTGCCCTGGGCATCGAGAATGAATTCGACCGCCTCGCGCACCGCCCCGTGGCCACCCGCGCTATCGGTCACGGCGTGGGCGCGCTCGCGAACCACTTGGCGTGCATTGGCCGGAGCCAGCGCCAGGCCGCACTGGCTCATGACCCGCAGGTCGATCAGGTCGTCGCCCATGAAGGCGCACTCCGGCCAATGCAGGCCCAGCTTTTCGAGCAGGCTCGCAACCACGGCATGCTTGTCGACCACGCCTTGAAAAACATGCTCGATACCGTACGGCAACCGGGTCCGGCCTTGATAATCTGCAGGGCGGGTCGAATGGTGTCGGCGGAGGAATGAGCTGCGCCGGCGACCAGGCCATCGGCATGGCCAAGTTTGACCATCATCGTTCCAAAATACATGG
>CAZGPO010000211.1:0-4223 GCA_964527745.1 uncultured Dechloromonas sp. | reverse complement strand
GTCGGCTGGCCGGTCATCACCTTCCTGATGGCCGAACGTCTACGCAACCTGGGTAAATTCACCTTTGCCGACGTCGCAGGCTATCGGTTCGCCCAGACGCCAATTCGTACTTTTGCCGCAACCAGCACACTGATCGTCGTCGCCTTCTACCTTATCGCGCAGATGGTCGGTGCCGGCCAGCTGATCAAGCTGCTCTTCGGCCTCGACTACTGGATGGCCGTTGTCATCGTCGGCGCGCTGATGATGGTTTACGTACTCTTCGGCGGCATGACGGCAACCACCTGGGTGCAGATCATCAAGGCCATTCTGCTGCTCTGCGGCGCTTCGTTCATGGCCTTCATGGTGCTCGCCAAGTTCGGCTTCAGCCCGGAAGCGATGTTTGCCAAGGCGGTTGAAATCAAGACGGCGATTGCGTCAAAGGGGCTGCTGGCCGAAGCATTGAAGACCGATCCGGCAGCCACTGCCGAAACGGTTGCGACTGCTGCCACCGCCAAGGGCCTGTCGATCATGGGTCCGGGCAATTTCGTCAAGGACCCGATCTCCGCCATCTCCTTCGGTATGGCGCTGATGTTCGGTACGGCCGGCCTGCCGCACGTCCTGCTGCGCTTCTTCACGGTGCCGAGCGCTAAGGAAGCCCGCAAGTCGGTCTTTTGGGCCACCACCTGGATCGGTTACTTCTACATCCTGACCTTCATCATCGGTTTCGGTGCCATCACCTTCGTCATCACCGATCCGCAGTTCCTGGATGCCAAGGGCGCACTGCTCGGCGGCGGCAATATGGCCGCTATCCACCTGGCCAACGCGGTCGGCGGCAACGTCTTCCTCGGCTTCATCTCCGCGGTTGCCTTCGCCACCATCCTGGCCGTGGTTGCCGGTTTGACGCTATCCGGCGCCTCCGCCGTATCACACGACCTGTACGCCACGGTGTTCAAGAAGGGCAATGCCGATTCCGCTTCCGAACTGCGTGTCTCCCGTATCACGACACTGGCTCTGGGTGTGATTGCCGTCATTCTGGGTATCGCCTTCGAAAAGCAGAACATCGCCTTCATGGTGTCACTGGCCTTCGCAATTGCTGCTTCCGCCAATTTCCCGGTGCTCTTCATGGCCGTGCTGTGGAAAAACTGCACTACCCGCGGCGCTGTTGTCGGCGGCTTCCTCGGCCTGGCATCTTCGGTAATCCTGACCATCCTCTCCCCGTCGATCTGGGAAGCGGTGATGGGCAATCCGCCGGGCTCGGCCTGGTTCCCCTACACGTCGCCCGCGCTGTTCTCGATGACCATCGGTTTCGTCGGTATCTGGCTGTTCTCGATCATGGACAACAGCGCGCAAGCCAAGAAGGAACGCGCCCTGTTCGCAGATCAGGAAACACGTTCGGAAACCGGCGTTGGCGCTGCGGCAGCCAGCGGCCACTAAGTCGTCTAGCAACTTTAAAGCAAAAAGCCCGGGTTTCGACCCGGGCTTTTTTTCGTTCAAATTTAGGTAATTTTGGCGGTCGACCGTAGCGGTGACTCTGCCGTACGCACACCAGCGCGCTAAAAAGCTTCCGTCGCCGGACGTCGGTTTTGATAGACTTGCAAAGTTTTGAGGAAAAAACGGTAGGGGGCGCCCAGTGCAGGATCGGACAACCCCCTGAGTCGCGGCATGGCCATCGACTCCAAAGACCTTTAAAGGAGAACAGCAAATGCAGATTAATGCTGTAGCCTTACAGAATTCTTACGCGGGTATGGGCCTGGGCTGACATGCGAATTCTAATTGCTGAGGACGATGCCATCATCGCCGATGGCCTTTCACGCTCACTCCGCCAGGGCGGCTACGCGGTCGACTGGGCGCCTAATGGCATCGATGCCGAATCCGCCCTGATGACTGCCTGCTACGATCTGCTGATCCTCGATCTCGGACTGCCCAAACTGTCCGGGCTCGATGTACTGAAACACCTGCGCGCACGCAACTCGCAATTGCCGGTGCTAATCCTGACCGCCCTCGACGGCACCGGCGACCGGGTCAAGGGACTTGATCTGGGCGCCGACGACTACATGGTCAAGCCTTTCGAACTGGCCGAGCTGGAAGCCAGGGTGCGCGCCCTGACGCGACGTTCGAGCGGGACGACCCCGACCATTCAATGCGGCCCGCTGATCTACGACCAGGTCGGACGCATCGCCCAGATCGAGGGTCAGCCCCTTGATCTTTCGGCCCGCGAAATCGGTCTTCTCGAGGTGCTGCTCAACCGCATGGGACGCCTGGTCAGCAAGGACCAGCTCGTCGACCATTTGTGCGGCTGGGGTGAGGAAGTCAGCCACAACGCCATCGAGGTCTATGTCCACCGCCTGCGCAAGAAACTTGAAGCAGGCGGCGTCAAGATAGCCACGGTCCGCGGTCTTGGTTACTGCCTTGAGCGACCCCAGGCCGAATAGTCCGCCGGCCTCCGAAAGCGAGCGTTCGCTTTTTGGCGAGATCCTCGACTGGATGCTGGCACCGTTGCTATTCGTCTGGCCGCTGAGCATCGCCTTCACCCACTTTTTCGCCAACAATGTCGCCAACTTTCCTTACGATCAGGCCCTGCGCGAACATGTGACGGCCATCTCGCGGCAGATCAAACTGATTGACGGCAAGCCGGTGCTTTCCCTGCCAACTTCGACAAGAGCATTGTTGCGCGCGGATGAAACCGACAATGTGTATTTTCATGTCGTCGGCCGCGAAGGAAAGCTGCTGGCCGGTGATCGCGAACTGCCAAAACCGGAGCTCAGGGTTGCCTCCGATGCCTTGCCGGGAGAAATTTACTTCCGCGATATCGAAATGAACGGGCAGGACGTACGGGTCGCCTATTCTTACGTTGCCGACGGCAAGATGCCCCGCGACCGCTGGGTTCTGGTCGAAGTCGGCGAAACGATGGAAAAACGCACGCAACTGGCCAACAAGATTGTCGCCAGCGTCATCCTGCCCCAGTTCGTTATCATTCCACTGGCTGTCATGCTTGTCTGGTTCGGCCTGTCGCGCGGGCTGCGGCCGCTCAATCGGCTGCGCAAGAAGATCGAAACACGCGACCCGGCAGATCTCTCGCCAATCGCCACACACCGCGTTCCCGAGGAACTGGAACCCCTGGTCGAGGCATTCAACGAAATGCTCGAACGCATGAAGCGAAATGTCGAAGCCCAACAGCGCTTCGTCGCCGATGCCGCGCACCAGATGCGCACTCCGCTTACCGGCCTCAAGACGCAGGCTCAATTTGCCATTCGCGAAGCCGACCCGGAAGCCTTGCGCCATGCGCTGCGCCAGATCGCAGCTGGTGTCGATCGAGCCGGACGCCTGGTCAACCAGTTGCTGACCCTGGCCCGCGCTGAATGTGGAGAAGCTGCGCAGCAACACCACGAACCGCTCGATCTGGTTACCTTGATCCGCGACGTCGTGGAAGACTGGGTCATGGTCGCACTGGCCAAGCGGATCGATCTCGGGTTCGAGGCCGATGAGTCGGCGATGGTCAGCGGCAACCCGTTCCTGCTACAGGAGCTGGCCAAGAATCTGATCGACAATGCGCTCCGCTACACTCCGACCGATGGCTGCGTGACCTGTCGCGTGCTGGGTTTCGGGAATAAGGTCATTCTCGAGGTCGAAGACAATGGCATCGGCATCACCGCAGCACAGGCCGAGATAGTGTTCGAGCGCTTCTACCGTGCCGATGACGCCACAACCGAAGGTAGCGGCCTGGGGCTTGCCATCGTTCAGGAAATAGCCACTCAGCACACCGCAACCGCCAGTCTGCGTCCCAATCCTACAGGCCGCGGCTCCATCGCTCGCGTCGTCTTCCCGATGTGGCAACCGCCGCCCCCGCCCCCACCGATCCCGGACGACTTTTCGGAACTCTATCGGCAGTCTCCACCGCTCGGGCCGTGAACACAGGTTTTTATTCGGTCATTGTTGCGGCAGCCCGGACACATCGCTATAATTCGGCCTCCGTTTGGCCAATTAGCTCAGTTGGTAGAGCAGCGGATTGAAAATCCGCGTGTCCGTGGTTCGATTCCGCGATTGGCCACCAAAGCATTCCAGGTAAAAAACGGCAACCCGATCGCGGTTGCCGTTTTTCATTAGTCGGGACGGATGTGCGGTGATGGCAAGCCCAAAATCGGGTGCTTGCGGCGCTATTTTCTGTGCGCCGTGAAATCCTTCACTGTCTCGTCTTCGGGATGGGTACACACTTGAAACAGGCTATGGCGCTGCAATGTTTTTGC
>CAZGPO010000210.1:0-4248 GCA_964527745.1 uncultured Dechloromonas sp. | reverse complement strand
AGCCAAAATAACTGACAAATTCAGTCGAGTATTCTAAAATTCGCCCTGTTAACGACAGGGAAATCTGCTTCTATGTTTCGCCATCTGCGTGAGGATATTCGTGCGGTTTTCGACCGCGATCCGGCGGCGCGTACTTCCTGGGAGGTGCTGACCTGCTACCCGGGCATTCATGCCTTGTTCATGTACCGCCTGGCGCACTGGCTGTGGACCCATCGCCTGCGCTGGCTGGCGCGTTTCGTCGCGCATCTGGCACGCTTTCTGACCGGCATCGAGATTCACCCCGGGGCGACGATCGGTCGCCGCTTCTTCATCGACCACGGCATGGGCGTCGTGATCGGCGAGACGGCGACGATCGGCGACGATGTCACGATCTACCACGGCGTGACACTGGGCGGCACGTCATGGAACAAGGGCAAGCGCCATCCGACGCTCGAAGATGGTGTCGTGATTGGCGCCGGGGCCAAGGTTCTCGGGCCGATCACGATCGCTGCCGGGGCCCGGGTCGGTTCCAACGCCGTGGTCACCAAAGCGGTTCCGGCGGGCGCGACGGCGGTCGGCAATCCGGCGCGCGTGGTCGATCGTTCCGAAGAAAGCCGCCAGCGCCAGGCGCAAGCCGAGAAACTGGGCTTTTCCGCCTACGCAGTGGCGCTCGACCAGGATGATCCGTTGTCCAAGGCCATTCATGGCCTTCTCGATCACGCCTCGGAAACCGACCGTCGCCTCGAGTCCTTGCTGAAGGAACTGGAGGCGGCCGGCTTCAAGTGCGACGACGACGTGCTGGCCGCCGACCGCTTCGATCCGAAATACCTGAGTAAAATTGTTGACTAATTTGATCAAGATTATATATAGTTGACTCAAATAGTAGGTTATTGACGAGGATACATAATGCGACTGACGACCAAAGGACGTTTTGCAGTGACCGCCATGATGGATCTCGCCTTGCGCGGCGACGACGGGCCGGTGGCATTGGCCGGGGTCAGTGAGCGTCAGAAAATTTCCTTGTCCTATCTTGAGCAGTTGTTCGGCAAGCTGCGTCGCTACAAGCTGGTCGACAGCGTGCGCGGCCCGGGCGGCGGCTATTGCATCGCTCGTCCGCTGGATACCGTGACGGTGGCCGATATCGTGCGTGCCGTCGATGAGCCGCTCGACGCAACGCAGTGCGGGGGCAAGGAAAACTGTCTCGACGATCAGCGCTGCATGACCCACGATCTGTGGGCCGCTCTCAATGCCAAGATGTACGACTATCTGTCTTCGGTGACGCTCGCCGGTCTCGTTGACCGCCAGCGCGCCAAGGAAGCGCGGAGCGGTAGTGCTGCAGTTATCGAGGACCGCCGGCTTGGCCCGCAGCCGAAGGCGCGCAACGGACGCGACAAGATCGCTGCGGTCATCTGAATACGAATACGACCATGTTCAGGCCTGCCTACCTCGACCACAACGCCACGACGCCGCTCGATCCCGCCGTGCTGGCGGCCATGCTGCCGTGGCTGGAAAGCCAGTTTGGCAATGCGTCGAGCCGCCACGAATACGGGCGGGCGGCGCGCCGGGCGGTCGACGAGGCGCGGCAGCAGGTCGCTGCAGCGGTCAATGCGCATCCGACCGAGGTGGTGTTTACCAGCGGCGGCAGCGAGGCCAACAATCTTTTTCTCAAGGGGGCCGCGGCCTCCCTGAAACCCGGTATTTTGGCGGTCAGCGCCGTCGAGCATCCGTGTGTTCTCAAGCCGGCCGCCCAGTTGGCGCGTGCCGGCTGGCAGATCGAAACCGTTGCGGTCGACGGCGCGGGAAGGGTGAATTTCGATGCTTTCGCCGGGGTCGTCGCGCAGCGCCCGAAACTGCTGTCGATCATGCTCGCCAATAACGAAACCGGCGCGATGCAGGATGTTCCGGCGCTGGCGATGGCAGCCCGGCCGTCTGGCGGCTGGTTCCATAGCGATGCCGTGCAGGCGTTGGGCAAGCTGCCGCTCGATTTTCGTGCGCTCAACGTGGCCGGTGTCCATGCCCTGACGCTGTCGGCGCACAAGGCATGCGGTCCGAAGGGTGCGGCGGCGCTGGTGCTCGACAAGCGCGTCGATTTGCAGCCGCTGATCGCCGGTGGCGGTCATGAACGCGGCTTGCGCTCGGGCACTGAAAACGTGCCGGCCATCGTCGGCTTTGGCGTCGCGGCGGAACTTGCGGCGCGCCGTGTTGCCGAATTGCCGCAACGCCTGAAAGTGCTGCGCCAACGGCTTGAAAACGGACTTGTTGCGCTGGGTGCGATCATTTTCGCGAGCGAAACCGAACGGCTGGCCAACACGACTTACTTTGCCTTGCCCGATATCGACGGTGAAACCCTGGTCGGCAAGCTGGATCGCGAAGGCTTCGCAGTGGCCAGCGGTGCTGCCTGTTCGAGCGCCAATCCGGAACCGTCGCATGTCCTGCGGGCGATGGGCGTGGCACCGGAAATCGCGCGCGGCGCGGTGCGGGTCAGCCTCGGTGCCGGCAACGGCGAAGCCGATATTGACGAATTCATCAAGGCCCTGCAGGTAACGGTCGGACGCCTGCAGGGACTGACAGCGCTGGCTGTCTGAGACCAACCGATTGAATCAACCAAAGCGAGAAACAGGATGAAACTCCCCATCTATCTGGATTATTCGGCAACCACACCGGTCGACCCGCGCGTCGCGGAAAAAATGATTCCCTATCTGGTCGAGCATTTCGGCAATCCGGCTTCGCGTTCGCACAGCTTCGGCTGGGTGGCGGAAGCGGCGGTCGAGGAGGCGCGCGAGCAGGTCGCGGCGCTGGTCAATGCCGACCCCAAGGAGATCGTCTGGACTTCCGGTGCCACCGAATCCAACAACCTGGCGATCAAGGG
The DNA here is from genome assembly GCA_964527745.1 of uncultured Dechloromonas sp. GTDB lineage: Bacteria > Pseudomonadota > Gammaproteobacteria > Burkholderiales > Rhodocyclaceae > Azonexus. The sequence continues at coordinate 1,400 of CAZGPO010000210.1, read as the reverse complement.
CGCCGCGCATTTCTATGCTGGCACCAAGGGCAAGCACATCATCACGGTGCAGACCGAGCACAAGGCCGTGCTCGACACGGTACGCGAAATGGAGCGTCAGGGCTTCGAGGCGACCTATCTGGAAGTCAAGGAGAACGGCCTGATCGACCTCGACGCCTTCAAGGCGGCGATTCGCCCCGATACCGTGCTGGCCTCAGTGATGTTCGTCAATAACGAAATCGGCGTCATCCAGCCGATCGCCGAACTGGGCGAGATCTGCCGCGCGAAGGGCATCATCTTCCACGTCGATGCCGCGCAGGCGACCGGCAAGGTGGATATCGACCTGCAAAAGCTCAAGGTCGACCTGATGAGTTTCTGCGCCCACAAGACCTACGGCCCGAAGGGCATCGGTGCACTGTACGTCCGGCGCAAGCCGCGCATCCGCCTCGAAGCGCAGATGCATGGCGGTGGACATGAGCGCGGCTTCCGCTCCGGCACGCTGGCGACGCACCAGATCGTCGGCATGGGCGAGGCCTTCCGTCTGGCCAAAGAAGAAATGGCCGCCGAAAACACGCGGGTCAAGGCGTTGCGCGACCGCCTGCTCAATGGCCTGAGCGACATGGAAGCGACCTTCGTCAATGGCGACCTCGAACACCGTGTCGCCCACAACCTGAATATCAGCTTCGCCTATGTCGAAGGCGAGTCGATGATCATGGCGATCAAGGACTTGGCCGTCTCGTCCGGTTCGGCCTGTACCTCGGCCAGCCTGGAACCGTCCTACGTGTTGCGTGCGCTTGGGCGCAATGACGAGCTGGCGCACAGTTCGATCCGTTTCAGCATCGGCCGCTTCACGACGGAAGAGGAAATCGACTATGCAATCAATCTGTTGAAAGCTAAAGTTGGCAAACTGCGCGAACTTTCTCCGCTGTGGGAAATGTTCAAGGACGGCATCGACCTCGATACCGTTCAGTGGGCGGCGCACTAAGATAACCGAAGGAGAAACAACATGAGCTATAGCGTTAAAGTCATTGATCATTATGAGAATCCGCGCAACGTTGGGTCCTTTGGCAAGGATGACGACGATGTCGGTACCGGGATGGTCGGCGCGCCGGCCTGCGGTGACGTGATGAAGTTGCAGATCAAGGTGAACAAGGCCGGCGTGATCGAGGATGCCAAGTTCAAGACCTACGGCTGCGGCTCGGCCATCGCCTCGTCGTCGCTGGTGACCGAGTGGGTCAAGGGCAAGACGGTCGACCAGGCACTGTCGATCAAAAATACCGAAATTGCCGAAGAATTGGCGCTGCCGCCGGTTAAAATTCACTGTTCGATTCTGGCCGAGGACGCCATCAAGGCGGCCGTGGCCGATTACAAGAAAAAGCACGGAGAATGAGCATGGGCGTTACCTTGAGCGACAAGGCGGC
>CAZGPO010000209.1:0-4251 GCA_964527745.1 uncultured Dechloromonas sp. | reverse complement strand
GCCGGCATGATGATGTGCGAGGGCTTCTCGCCGGCCAGCTGGACGATGTACTCGCCCATGTCCGATTCCAGCGCGGCTATGCCGGCCGCTTCGGCGGCATGGTTCAGCTCGATTTCCTCGCTGACCATCGACTTGCCCTTGACCATCAGCTTCGCCGCGTGTTTCTGGCAGATGCCGAGGATGATCGCGTTGGCCTCGTCCGGGGTTTCGGCCCAATGCACGTTGATGCCGTTGCGCGCCAGGCTTTCTTCCAGTTGCACCAGCAGGTCGGGCAGCTTGCCGAGATTGTACTGGCGGATATGTTCGCCGAGAGTGCGCAGGCTCTCCAGTTCTTCCGGGTCGGGGAACTGGTTGATGCGCTTGTCGATCAGGAAATCCATCGCGCCGCGGAAACTCTGGCGCAGGAATGGATTATCGACGACCGCCTTGGCCCGGGCGCGGAAGCCTTCCGAGGGCATGAAATTCATCGCGTGTTCGCTCATGCCGCTTCTCCCATCAGCAAAACGATCAACTCCTTCGGACCGTGCGCCCCGTAGGCCAGCGTCACCTGGATGTCCGCCGTCTTGGAGGGACCGGAAATCAGCAGCGCGTTGGTCGGCAGGCCATCCTTCCAGCTTTCGCTTTGCATCGCCTCGTAGAAGGTGTTGTAGATCTTGCCGGCATCGAGCAGCACGATATGCACTGGCGGCACCAGCGACATCAGGCGCGGCTCGTCGGCATCCGGCCACAGCACCAGCGTGCCGGTCTCGGCGATGGCGGCGCGGGCCGTCGTCAGGCTGGCCGGGGTCTGGCGGAACATTTCATCCTTCCAAGCCTCGATGGCCTGCTCGTAACCCTTGCAGGCAATGCCGGCAGCCGGCAGTTCGTTCATCGCCTGCCGGCCATGTTCGGTGCCGGGCGCAACCAGCAGTTCGGTCAAGCCCTTGGCGTGCAGGATTTCCTCCAGCTTTTTTACCCAGTTTTCCGCGTTGACCGCAACAACCTCGGCGTGGGCGAGTTCGATCAGGCGACGAAAACGGACGGCCTTTTCGCTGCCGGTTTCAACCAGCCGATGACCGGCAAACCAGGCGGCGATATCGGGTGCCGGGCGGTTCTCGGCCGGAGCGGCGGCCTTCAGTTTGGCGAGAATACGGTCACGGGTGTTCATTTCGCGGTCCTCCGCAGCAGGAAGCTGGCGATGTGCTCGCCGGGCAGGCTGGGTTGCGCACGGCCTTCCTGCACATCCTTCCATGCGGCATGGCCAAGGATATTCAACAGGCAGCCGCAGTCGGCGCTGACGACGCGTTCGGCGCCGGTGGCTTTCAGCGCCTTGAGCTTGTCCTCGACCATCGCACCGGAAATTTCCGGCTGCTTGATCGAAAAGGTGCCGCCAAAACCGCAGCATTCCGACTCGTGATCCTGTTGTGCGACGGTAACTTTCTTCAGGTCGCCGAGCAGCTTGCGACCGGTCAGATGGACGCCCATCTCGCGGCGCGCCGAGCAGGAGGTGTGCAGCACGACGGTGCAGTCACTGCCAGTGTCTTCCGGCTGCCAGCCAAGCACGTTGACCAGAAAATCGGTGAATTCGTAAATGCGTGCCGACAGTGCCTCGGCCTGCGCCTTGCGCGCGGGATCGGCCGCGAACAGCGTCGGGTAGTGATGTTTCATCATCCCCGCGCACGAACCGGACGGTACGACGACCGGCCAGTCGTTCGGGAACAGCGTCAGTTGATGGGCGGCAACCTTGCGTGCCTCGTCAGGAAATCCGCTGGTATAAGCCGGTTGACCGCAACAGGTCTGTTCTTCCGGGAAATGCACGCGGATGCCCTGGCGTTCGAGCAGGGTGATGGCGTCCATGCCGGCGCCGGGAAAGAACTGGTCGACCACGCAGGTGGCGAAGAAATAAATGTTTTCCGGAGGGCTGCCGGGTTTGCCTTGTTCGCGCATCTTGTCTCCGTTCCTCAATTGGTAAACCAATACTCATTGGCTGAACAATGTTGGCGGTTTCAAGGCCGAAGTGCAACAGGTTGATGAAGATTCCGCGGCGAAATCGGTGTCATGAAGGCGGCTGATGCCGCCAGCGCAATCGGAATCATCATTACCGCATTGGCCGTATTGACGATGAACAGACCGAGGGTCACGATGATCGCGAAGAGCAGTGCCAGCATGGCATAAGTGCCGGTGCGGGCGGTCAGGCCGACGATGGTCAGTTCGGAGCGGTTCAGGCTTTCGGCCTCGGCAACTGTCTTGCGCGCAAAGCGGGAGTTTTCCGGGAGAATGACCTCGACCATGCCGATATCCCGCGAACGGTCGATAAAATAGCGAGCGCCCCGAGGCCGGCAGGAGATCCAACTTGAATTCTTCGCACAGCCAGGGTCAGTCGTACTTTTGGAGGAGTTGTCACCATGCATGCATCAGACGCGACGGCTTAATTCCCTTTCGCCCGTCTGCTAAGATTCGCTCCATTTTTCAGGCGCTCCCCCCTTGTCTTCCCTCCCGGAAATCTTTTCTCCCGACGGCCCGCTGGCGCAGGCGATCAGCGGCTATCGCGTACGCCAGCAGCAGGTCGACATGGCCGAGCGCATCGCCGCCGCCATCGATGGCTGTTCGGTGTTCATCGCCGAGGCGGGAACCGGCACCGGCAAGACCTTCGCCTATCTGGTGCCGGCGCTGCGTTCGGGCGGCAAGGTGATCGTCTCGACCGGCACCAAGACGTTGCAGGACCAGCTTTTCAACAAGGATCTGCCGATGGTCCGCGATGCGCTGAAGGCGCCGGTCAAGATCGCGCTGCTCAAGGGGCGCGCCAATTACGTCTGCCCCTATCATCTGGAACGGGCGCTCGCCGACGGTCGCTTCCTGACCCGCGAGGACGCCGCCGACGCGCGCCGCATCGCGGTTTTCGCCAAGGTGACGAAGAGCGGCGACAAGGCCGAATGTCTGGAAGTCTCGGAAAACTCGCCGGTCTGGAGCCACGTCACCTCGACCCGCGAAAACTGTCTTGGCCAGGACTGCCCGAATTACAAGGACTGCTTCGTCATGCAGGCGCGGCGCGAGGCGATGGCCGCCGATCTGGTCGTCGTCAATCATCACCTGTTCTTTGCCGATGTCATGCTGCGCGACGAAGGCATGGCCGAGCTGCTGCCGGCCTGCAATACGGTGATTTTCGACGAGGCGCACCAGTTGCCGGAAGTGGCGACCCTTTTTTTCGGCGATACCGTGTCGACCGCGCAAGTCGTCGATCTGGCCCGCGATGCACGTTCCGAAGGCCTTGCCCATGCCCGCGACTGCCTCGACCTGCAGACGGGCAGCCGCGACATGGAAAAAGCGGCCAGGGACCTGCGGCTGGCGACCGGCATCGACAGCGGGCGCTATAGTTACGGTCAACTCCAGGAAAAGCCTGAATTTTTGCCCGCGCTCGCCGCGCTCGAAGAATCTGTCGAGAAATTTGCCGCCATTCTCGAAAGCCAGGCCGAACGCGCCGAGGGGCTGGAGAAATGTTGGCAGCGGGCGCTCGAACTGGTCCAGCGTTTCGGCGAATGGCAAAAGGTCAGCGACGGTTACGTACGCTGGGGCGAAGCCTTCACCCATTCGCTGCAGCTCAATTCGACGCCGCTCGACGTCGCCGAAATCTTCAAAAAGCAGATGGGCGGTCATCCGCGCGCCTGGATATTCACCTCGGCGACGCTCGCCGTGCAAGGCAAGTTCCAGCATTATTGCGCCGAACTGGGCCTCGGCGAGCCGGAATCGGCGTGCTGGGAAAGCCCCTTCGAATTTGCCAAACAGGCGCTGCTCTATGCGCCGCTCGGCATGCCCGAGCCGAATTCCTTCGGCTACACCGAGGCCGTCGTCGAGGCGGCGTTTCCTGCCGTGGTGGCCGCTGGCGGCGGCACTTTCTTTCTGTGCACCAGCCTGCGCGCCATGCGCCGTACGCACGAACTGCTCAAGGCGCGGCTCGAGGACGAAGGTCACGAATTGCCGTTGCTGCTGCAGGGCGAGGGCAGCAAGAACGATCTGCTGCAACGCTTTCGCCACATGGGCAACGCCATCCTGGTCGGCAGCCAGAGCTTCTGGGAAGGCGTCGATGTGCGCGGCGAGGCGCTGTCGCTGGTCGTCATCGACAAGATTCCCTTCGCGCCGCCCGATGATCCGGTCCTTTCGGCGCGTATCGAGCAGATGCGCCTGCAGGGCCGCAACCCGTTCATGGAGTACCAGTTGCCGCGCGCCGTCATCAACGTCAAGCAGGGCGCCGGGCGCCTGATCCGCGACGAAACC
>CAZGPO010000208.1:0-4261 GCA_964527745.1 uncultured Dechloromonas sp. | reverse complement strand
GCGAAAAACGCGGTTTTTTTGCGTGTGAAGCCGGGTTAATCAGGCAGCTTGCGTGACAATCACACTCTGCGCCGGCATCGGTGCCGGGAAACCTGCTTCGCCCAGCGCCTCGCGAATCATCTTGTTGGTATCGAAATAAACCTGCCAGTAATTGTCGTTGTGGCAGTAAGGGCGCACCGCCAGCACCGGCCCGACCAGCGTGAAATCGAGAATCTCGACATCCACCTTCGGCTCGGCCAGCACGTTCGGGACGGTCGCGATCTTCTCGCGCAGCAGGGCCATGGCCGCCTGATGATCGGCCGCGCCGGAAAGCTGGCACTTTAGATCGACGCGACGGAACGGGTTGTGCGTGAAATTCTGGATGGTGTCGCTGAATACCTTGTTGTTGCCGATGATCGTCTGCACGTTATCCGGCGTGTTGATCACCGTCGTGAACAAGCCAAGCTCGGTGACAGTTCCGGTGACACCGGCCACCGTCACGAAATCGCCCACTTTCATCGGCCGCAACACCACCAGGAACGCCCCCGCCGCAAAATGCGCGAGCAGGCCTGACCATGCCATGCCGATGGCCACGCCGGCGGCGGCAATCAGGGCGGCAAAAGTCGTGGTCTGAATTCCGAAATAGCCGAGAATGCCGATCACCAGCAGGATATTCAAGGTCACCGTAACGATCGACCCGACGTAACGCAGGACAGTCGGATCGACCTTCTGACGTTCAAGAGACGCGCGCACCATGCCGACCGCGACGCCGATCAACCAGCGGCCGATCACCCAGAACGCGACCGCCGCCAGCACCTTGAGGCCCACATCCGTAGCGGTTGTCAGGAAAAGCTCCTGCCAGCGCGAAATGTCTTCTTTATTCATTGCTTTTCTCCGTCTGAATAGGGGATACGCCGAATTCCCGACGTTCACCGTCGAGGCGGCTCCATTCTAGAAGAAATCGTGAAAATAGGACAAATAACAGGAAGTTATCGCGGCAATGCGTGCTTCTGCGCGGTACCCTGTTCGTTGACAGCCCCTCCCTGCGTCCCTATAATCCGCGCTCCTCAAGCGGGTCGGTAGCTCAGTCGGTAGAGCAGCGGACTTTTAATCCGTTGGTCCCGAGTTCGAATCTCGGCCGACCCACCATTTCCTGAGGACAGGCGGGGCGCTAGCTCAGTTGGTAGAGCAGCGGACTCTTAATCCGTAGGTCGACAGTTCGAATCTGTCGCGCCCCACCAGGTATTCAAAGGCTTGCGTTTAGGCGCAGGCCTTTTCCGTTTTTTGGCGTGACAAAAACGTGAGAAACAGGATCACGTTCTCACTTAGCCCCACACTATTTCGGCACTGTCGCCGGCCGGTCGTGCATTACGATCCGTGACACGAAAAGGATCGCGAGGATATTGGCCGTCACAGCCACATAGCCTACCCCCCGGTAGCCGACGATCTGGCCGGCATCGTTCTGCGTGACGATGAAGCCGGCCAACGTGGTTGCCAAACCCATGGTCAGCGACTGCACGGTGCCGTTGATCGACATGAAGGTACCGCGCAGTCTGGGCTGAGCTGCCGACGTGATGATGGCCATTGCCGGGATCATGCGTCCCGAAACCAGAATGAAAAATGCTGTCGTACAGATCACCCAGCCCCACAGCGGCACAGGGCCGATATGCGTGACCACCAGAAGCGGCAACAACGCGGCCAGCGCAATCAGGCGATAGACCTCGACCTTGCCGCGGCGGTCTGCCCAGTGCCCGATCCGCCGGGCCGTGAAGAGCGTTGCCGCACCACCGAACAGATAAACCATCGGAATATCCTGTGCGGCGATTCCGACCGTACCTACCGCATATACGGTGATGAACGGAATGATCGTGAAGCCTGAAAAGATGATCAGCGAAGAATAGATCAGGGCTTTCAGATGATTGGTATCGCGCAGGACTTCGAACATCGCCGAGAAAGGATGGGCACGTTTTTCCTTGCTCAGGTGCTGGTTAATTTCCGGCAGGATCCGGAAGCCGGCGACGATGATCAACAGCGAGAGCAGCGCGATGAAGATGAATGGCGCACGCCATTGATAATGGTTTGCCAGCCACAATGACAATGGGACGCCAGCAACGGTCGACACCGAAAAGGCGGTGGCAATGACGCCGCTGGCCCTGGCGCGCCGGGCAAAAGGAATCGCATCCCCGACGATCGTCTGGATCAGCGCACCCATCACGCCGCCGAACGCGCCAGCAACTCCGCGCGCCACCAGCAATGTCGCATAGCCGGGGGCGACTCCACAAGCCAGCGTCGCCAGTCCAAACAGTGCGAAGACGATCAGCAACAGCCGCTTGCGTTCGAATCGATCGACAAACGTTGCGCCGAGCAAACCGGAAACGGCAGCACTGAAGCTGTACGAGGCGACCAGCAAACCGAACTGGTGGGTGTCGATTCCGAGGGCTTCCATCAGAATCGGCCCGAGCGGCATCATGATCATGAAATCCAGGATATGGACGAACTGGATCCCGGCCAGGGTCAGTAGCAGATATTTTTCGCGCGAACTAGAAAGCTGCGAGTGCATTATGGACCGCTGAAGGAAAGATCAAAATCCTCAAGGCTGGCGTCCGCCGCGCCACGATCAACACATGGTTGGGTGCTCTCCGGGACCCCGGAAGTGCGGCTCAATTCGTCTTGCGGCCGAATTTCTCGGTGAGCTGGTTGAGTTTTTCCAGGTGCCGCTGTTCCGCCCTGGCAGCCTCCTGCTCAGCCTTGCGCTGCTCGGCCTGCTTCTTGAAACGTTCGCGCAGCAGTTCTGCAGAATGGGTACGCGCTTCGGCAGTGACTTCGCCGGCTGGCGTGCCGTCCAGGTTGAGACGGACTTCGGCCTTTTCCATTTCCTTCAGGTAACGCGTCGACATGGTGTGACTGCGCAGCGCCATGCGCAACGCCTTGCGATTCAACTCTGGCCGCAACGCCAGCAGTTGCTTGTCGATACCGATTGCCAGCGGGCTGAAATTGCGAAAAACGTCGTGACCAGCCTGAATTTCCTTGAGCAGGGCGCGCGAATCAACGGGTGAATCGAGGGGCGAATCGGGTTTTTGGTCGGCAACGGTCATGGTCTGGCAATATCTTGGGAAGCGGCGAAGCGTAGCACGAAGCGCCGCTTCGCCGAAACGACGTTAGCCCATCTTCTTGAACCACGCCTGCATGCGTTGCCAGCCGTCCTCGGCATCTTCCTTGCGGTAGCTCGGACGATAGTCGGCATGGAAGGCATGTGGCGCATTGTCATAGATCTGAATCTGCGACAGGCGGGCCGCCGCGCTGCCAGTTTTCAGTGCCTGTTCCATGGCTTCGATCGTTTCAAGGGGAATACCTGTGTCGACCCCGCCATACAGGCCGAGAACCGGCGCCTTCAACTCGCCCACCACGTTTATCGGATGGCGCGGCGTGAACTCGGTGACATCACCGACCAGGCGTCCGTACCAGGCGACGCCGGCCTTGACCTGCGGATTGTGCGCGCAGTAAAGCCAGGTGATGCGACCGCCCCAGCAGAACCCTGTGATGCCCAGCCGGTTGGTATCGGCGCCCGATTTGGCCGCCCAGGCGACCGTCGAGTCGAGGTCGCTCATCACCTGGGCATCCGGCGTCTTGCTGGTGATGGTGGTAAGAATTTCCTGAATGTTGCTGATTTTCTGCGGGTCGCCCTGACGCGCAAAGAGTTCCGGGGCGATCGCGCAATAGCCGAGCTTGGCCAGACGACGGCAGGTGTCCCGGATGTATTCATGAACCCCGAAAATCTCGGATACGACAAGAACGACCGGCGGCTTGGTCGCTGCGGCGGGCTGCGCACGATAGGCTGCCATCTCGCCATCCTTGACCGGCACCTTGACTTCACCGGCAAGCAGGCCACTCGCGTCAGTCTTGATTGCCGTCTGCGCCATCACCGGTTGCACGGCCAGCGCAAAACCGGCGCCGAGGCTGGTCACGATGAAACTGCGGCGACTGAAGGACTGCTCGGGAACAAGGCTTTCAAATTCGGAATCGGGGGTCATGGTTTATCTCCTTTGTTGTGGTTACATCAGAACGATGTCGTACTGCTCGGGGGAATAGCTCGGCTCGGATTGCAGCGAAACGGGCTTTTCGATGAAATCCGAGAGCATGGCCAGCGCCTGCGATTCCTCGTCGAGAAACAGGTCGACCACAGCTGGTCCGGCCAGCACCCGATATTCGCGCGCCTTGAACTGGCGTGCCTCGCGCAGCAGTTCACGGAGGATTTCGTAGGCGACGGTGCGCGCGGTCTTGA
>CAZGPO010000207.1:0-4272 GCA_964527745.1 uncultured Dechloromonas sp. | reverse complement strand
CATTGAGCACGGCGGACTTCACTTCGATCAACTGGGGATTCTCCAGCCAGGGAGACGCTTCGAGATTGCGCATCAATGCCGATACACGAGCATTGGACTGAGCATAGCCGGTAATGTTGACCTTCGCGCCATCCTGCTTGAGCGACTTGAGATAAACGCCCTCGGGAACCTGCTTGACCAGCTCGGTCAGGAGATAGACCGTTTCGCCGCGATCGCGCTGCAAATCCTCGATGATCTGCTTGCGTGCCAACAGGGCCTGCGTTTTTTCCTTAAGCAACTTGATTTCGGCAATCTGCTTGTCGAGCACCGCAATTTCGCGCTTCAGGAACTCGTTCGCCCCAGCCTGGCTGCTGATGTAGCTATTGATGATCGTATAACCCAGAAAGACAACCAGCGCACCGAGCGCAACTGCGGCGCCCACCATGGCATAAAACTGCTGTCGTTTGGCCTTTCGCGCTTCTTCGCGGTGCGGCAGGAGGTTAATTCTAATCATGATGGATCAAACCTCCGCAAGGCGAGACCACATGCCACCATCAACGATGATGCATCGGCAAGCAGGCTCTTGGCCCGAACGCGGTCTGACAGCACCATATTCGCAAACGGGTTGGCAATCAGCGTGCTGACCTGGGTGCGTGTCGCCACGACTTCGTCGACGCCGGGAATCACGGCACAACCACCGGCCAGAACGATGCTATCGACTTGGTTATACTGAGTCGAAGTAAAAAAGAACTGCAGGGCGCGAGAAATTTCAAGTGCCAGATTTTCCATGAATGGGGCCAGCAACTCGCTCTCGTAGCCTTCGGGAAGTGTACCGGCGCGCTTGGCCGCTTCGGCTTCCTCGTAGGTCATGCCGTAATGCCGGGCGATGTCCTGGGTGAGTTGCCCGCCACCAAACGCCTGTTCGCGGGCATAAACCTGCTGGCCATTGCGCAACACCGTCAGTCCCATCACGCTGGACCCCGCTTCGACCAAGGCAATGATCTGATTTTTCCCGGCACCGGGCAATTGCCTTTCAATCAATTCGAAGGCCGAGAGTGCCGCCTGAGTTTCCACATCGACCACCACTGCCGTCAAGCCGGCCGCATCTGCAACCGCGACACGATCTTCGACCCGCTCCTTCTTCGAGGCAGCGATGAAAACCTCGAGTTCATCCGGCACCGATGGCGCAGGACCGATGACCTGAAAATCCAGGTTCACTTCGTCGATGGCGAACGGAATATATTGGTTGGCTTCCGATTCGACCTGCATTTCAAGCTGGTCTTCGCGCAATCCGGCGGGCACGATGATCTTCTTCGTGATGACCGCGGAACCCGGCAAGGCCATCGCGACGTTTCGCGTAGACGTTCCCAGTCGCTTCCAGGCGCGCTTGACGGCGTCGACAACGCCTTCCATATTGGCAATATTGCCGTCTGACACCGCATCCTTTGGCAACACCTCTATGGTGTAGCGCTCGACGCGGTAACCCTCTTTCCCATTGGCGGTCAGTTCGACCAGCTTCACAGCCGATGAACTGATGTCCAGCCCCAACAAGGGACGCGCCTTGGGATTTAACAACGCTGAGATATCGAAGCGCACCAGACCCCCAAAAAGTCTTTAAGAAATGCGAAGTTAGGCAAGTTACCAATAATTCACTTTAGATGCTAGCAACAAGCCCCCGGCATGTAAAGCGTTTTTACGGCCCGTTTCGGTGACAGCGTATAATCCGCGCAACACCATATAAACCTAAAATTGACCTTGCCTTCCATCCCCCTTGCCGCCCGGATCATCCTCTACCCGATAATCGTGCTTCTCGGCATTGTGGCCATGGGCATCGCAATTACGATGATCGTGCTCGCACTTGCCTACCCCAACCTGCCTTCCCTCGAAGCCCTGACCGATTATCGCCCCAAAATCCCGCTTCGCGTCTACACCGCGGACGGTTATCTTATCGGCGAGTTCGGTGAAGAACGACGAGCGGTGATAAGCATACAGGAAGTTCCAGCTGTCATGAAGCAGGCAATTATCGCCGCCGAGGACGATCGTTTCTATCAGCACAGCGGCGTCGACTACCTGGGCATCCTGCGTGCTGCCGCAACAAATCTGGTGGGCGGCGGGAAACGCCAGGGCGCATCGACGATCACGCAACAGGTTGCACGCAACTTTTTTCTTTCTGGCGAAAAGACCTACACGCGCAAACTCTACGAAGCGCTGCTTTCGTTCAAGATTGAGAATAACCTGAGCAAGGACCAGATCCTTGAGCTTTACATCAACCAGATTTTCCTCGGTCAGCGCGCCTACGGGTTTGCCGCGGCTTCGCAAATCTATTTCGGCAAACCGTTGAAGGATATTTCGATTGCCGAGGCCTCCATGCTGGCCGGTCTGCCAAAGGCGCCATCGGCCTACAACCCGATCGTCAATCCCAAGCGCGCGAAGATTCGTCAGCAATATGTATTGCGGCGGATGCGCGAGTTGGGGAACATCACGGATGCACAGTACGAGAATGCGCTCAAGGAACCACTGGTGGTGAAGCGCGAGCTGGCCGAATACGCTGTCCATGCCGAATTCGCGGCGGAAATGGCGCGTCAGATCGCTGCCGAAAGCTTTCCGGAGGAAGTCTACTCGCGCGGCCTCAAGGTCTACACGACCCTGAACAAGGGCGAACAGGAAGCTGCCTATGCGAGCCTGCGGCGCGGCGTGATGGATTATGACCGGCGCCACGGCTATCGCGGCGCCGAATCCTTCATCGACATGAAAAATATCAAATCCGACCAGGACGAGGCGATCGACGAAGCACTCCAGGACATTCACGATGCCGACGACCTGATTCCGGCACTGGTGCTGGCAGCCGATGCCAAACAGATACAGGCCTACCGCAAGGGCGGTGAAATCGTTACGCTTTCCGGCGACGCCATGAAATTTGCGGCAGCGATGCTTGATGACAAGGCACCGCCCAACAAGCGCATCAAACGCGGCGCCATCATCCGCCTGCAGAAAAATGACAAGGGCAACTGGCAAATCAGTCAGTTGCCCGAGGTCGAATCGGCATTTGTTGCGGTCGACCCGAAATATGGTGGAATTCGTGCCCTGGTCGGCGGTTTCGACTTCAATCGCAACAAGTTCAACCACGTCACCCAGGCGTGGCGACAGCCCGGATCCAGCTTCAAGCCTTTCATCTATTCGGCTGCGCTTGAAAAAGGCTTCAGCCCAAGTACCATGATTAACGACGAACCAATCGTAATCTCCGCCAGCGAAACCGGTTCGCAAGCGTGGGAACCGCACAATTACGACGGCAAGTACGACGGTCCAATGCAGATGCGTACCGCGCTGGCCAAGTCGAAAAACATGGTATCGATCCGCATCCTGCAATCGATCGGTCCTCGTTACGCTCAGGATTACGCAAGCCGCTTCGGATTCGATCCCGAAAAGCACCCACCCTATCTGACGATGGCGCTTGGCGCCGGTTCAGTGACACCTTGGCAGATGGCAACCGCTTATTCGGTATTCGCCAATGGCGGTTTCCGGATCAATCCTTACATTGTCAGTGAAATTCGCGACGAAAAAAATAACGTCCTCGCCCAGGCAGCACCCGTCCCTGCCGGCGAGGGTTCGTCGGTGCGCGCCATTGATCCGCGCAACGCCTTCCTGATGGACAGCATGTTACGCGACGTGACACTCTTCGGTACTGCCGCCAAAGCCTCGGCGGCACTGAAGCGTCGGGATCTCGCCGGCAAAACGGGAACCACCAACGAATACGTCGACGCCTGGTTCTGCGGTTATCAGATGACCAATGCCGCCTGCGCCTGGATCGGATTTGACCAGCCGAAGAAACTTGGCAACAAGGAAACCGGTGGCGCCGCGGCGCTGCCGATCTGGATCGGCTACATGAGCCGCGCGCTCAAGGACGCGCCGGTCAAGACGCCGGAAGTGCCGGACGGTGTCGTCGCTGTCGGCAGCGGCCGCGACCGTACCTACATGTTCACCGAGAACGTGCCGCCGGAACCGCCGCCCGAAGAGACAGAAAGCGCGATACCACTGCCCGACTTCAGCAAACCGCCGAGCGACTGAACCAGGTTAATCAGTTCAGGCTGACCGTTTCACCTGCCTGCTGGCTAGCCAATACCGACAGCTTTTCCATCAACTCGGCACCATCGCGAGTATCGCGCCATAAGACGCCATCCCAGCGGAAGTGGAAACCGCCGGCGCGCGCCGCCACCCAGATTTCGCGGGCAACGCCATGTCGGTTGACGATGATCTTGCTGCCGTCGGCAAACTCGATTTCCAGAACCCCGCCAG
>CAZGPO010000206.1:3917-4275 GCA_964527745.1 uncultured Dechloromonas sp. | reverse complement strand
CGCCCAGGCTGGCCAGCACCACCGCCTCGATCAGGAACTGGAGCAGCACCTCGCGCTCCAGCGCGCCGATGGCCAGGCGGATGCCGATCTCGCGGGTGCGCTCGGTGACCGACACCAGCATGATGTTCATGATGCCGATGCCGCCGACCAGCAGCGAGATCGAGGCGATGGCGCCGAGCAGGATGGACATCGTGCGCGTCGTTTCGGCCTGGGTTTCGGCGGCGGCCGACAGGTTGCGCATGAAGAAGTCTTCCGGCTGACCTTCGCGCAGCCGGTGGCGCTGGCGCAGCAGGGCCGTAATGTCGGCTTCGACCTTGGGCATCGCCTCGGCCGATTCGGCCTGCACCATGATCATCCT
>CAZGPO010000206.1:0-3870 GCA_964527745.1 uncultured Dechloromonas sp. | reverse complement strand
GGCCGTCGGGGTTCTGCCCATTGCCGCCGCGCCCGCAGATGACGCTGAACGGGTTATGCTGGATGCGCATCGTCTTGCCGACCGGATCGTCGGTGCCGAACAGGTTCTCGGCGACCGTCTTGCCGATCAGCGCGACGCGGGTCGACGAGCGCACATCCGAGTCGCCGAAGGCTGCACCATTGACGATGTTCCACGAGCGCGCCTCGAGGTAGGACGGCGTCGTACCGACCACCGTCGCGCTCCAGTTCTGCGAGCCATAGACCAGTTGCCGCGGGCCCTGGTGCGGCGGCGCCACATGGGCGACGCCATCGAGTTCGGCGATCGCCGCGGCGTCGGCGACGGTCAGCGTCGGGCCGCCGGCTGCGCCGCTGCGTACGCCGGCCGTGGTAAACGAGCCGGAAAGCACGATGTAGAGGTTGGAACCCATGGTGCCGATCGTCTGCTGGACGGCGTACTGTGCGCCCTGCCCGATGGCCATCATGATGACGACGGCGCCGACGCCGATCACCATGCCGAGCATGGTCAGCGCCGTGCGCAGCCGGTTGGCGCCCATCGCCATCCAGGCTTCGCCGAGCATCGCCTTCAGCACGGCGCCACCTCCTGATTCGCGATGGTGGCATGGTCGCTGACGATCTCGCCGTCGAGAAAGCGCACCTGGCGCCGGGCGTGGTCGGCGATATCGGTTTCGTGCGTGACCAGCACGATGGTGATGCCTTCGCGGTTGAGTTCGCCGAACAGCGCCATGATCTCCTCGCTGGTATGGCTGTCGAGGTTGCCGGTCGGCTCGTCGGCGAGGATCAGGCGCGGCTGGTTGACCAGCGCCCGGGCGATCGCCACGCGCTGCTGCTGGCCGCCGGAAATGCGGCTGGGCAGCGAGTCGGCGTATTGGCCGAGACCGACCTTATCCAGCACGGCGCGGGCGGCGGCGCGTCGTTCATCGCGGCCGGCGCCGGCATAGACCAGCGGTAGCGCGACGTTGTCGAGCAGGCTCATGCGCGGCAGCAGGTTGAAGCCCTGGAAGACGAAGCCGAGCGTCCGGTTGCGCAGGCGTGCCAGCGCATCGCTGTCCATGTGGGCGACGTTGCGGCCGGCCAGAAAGTAGTCGCCGCTGGTCGGCGTATCGAGGCAGCCGAGCAGGTTCATGAAGGTCGATTTGCCCGAACCCGACGGCCCCATGATGGCGATGTACTCGCCGGGATGGACTTCCAGGTCGACGCTGCGCAGGGCCGGAAACAGCCCGGCCGCCGTGACGTAGGACTTGCCCAGCCCGACCACGCGGATCACCGGCTCCATGGCCATCAGAACATCCGCATGCCGACGCTCGATGGCTTGCTGCTGGCGCTTGTATTTTCGCCGGTGACGACGCGATCGCCGGCCTGCAACTCGCCGCTGACGATTTCGGTATTACGGTTGTCGGTGATGCCGAGCTGGACACTGACCGGTCTGATCGCCCCACCGTCGAGCACGTAGACCGTGCCGCTCTGGCCATCGCGTTTCTTGCCCTTCTTGTCGCCCGCTCCCATGCCGCCCCCCGTGCCGCCCCCCATTCCGCCGCCCATGCCGGGTCCGGAAGCGAGTGTTGCGGTCGACGGCGAATTTTGCCCGTTTTCCGCCTTCTTCTCGGCGGCGTCGGCCGGCTTGAATCGCAGTGCAGCGTTAGGTACCAGCAACACGTCCTCGCGTTTCTGCACGCCAATATTGACGTAGGCCGTCATGCCCGGCAGCAGGGTCAAATCAGGGTTATCGACCCGGATCCGCACGTTGTAAGTGACAACGTTTTGCTGGTTGGTCGGGTTGAGGCGAATCTGCTGCACCTCGCCCTGAAAATTACGATTGGGAAAGGCGTCTACGGTGAAACGCACCGGCAGCCCCTGCTTGATCTTGCCGATATCGGCCTCGGCGAAGCTGGTGTCGATGGCCATCTTGGACAGATCCTGGGCGATCTGGATCAGCACCGGCGTCTGGAAGCTGGCCGCCACCGTCTGGCCGATATCGACCAGGCGCGCGACGACGACGCCCGACACCGGCGAGGTGATCACGGAATAGCTCAGGTTGACCTGATCCTTGTCAGCCGCCGCCTTGGCCTGTTTGAGCTGTGCCTCGGCCGAGCGCAGCGCCTGCAGCGCCAGATCGTAATCCTGGCGCGAGACGTATTCTTTGGCCAGCAAGGCTTTCATGCGCGCTTCGTTGGCCCGCGCCAGATCGAGCGCCGCCTGCTGGTTGAGCACATTGGCCTGGCTCTGGCGGACGATGGTCTGGAGCAGCGACTGGTCCAGTTCGAGCAGTTTCTGCCCGGCCTCCACCTTGTCGTTGAAATCGACATAAAGCTTCCTGACCGTTCCCGACACCTGAGTGCCGACATTGACCAGAACCAGCGGATTGAGCGTGCCGTTGGCCGACACCGTTTGCGTGACACCGCCCTTTTCGACAGCCGCCAGCTTGTAGCGCTGTTCGGGGTTCATGGCCGCGCGCTGTTTGGCGTACCAGACGCCGCCGCCGGCCAGGGCGGCAACGAGCGTGACGCCGATCAGCGTCTTGCCGATATGTTTCATGGCTTTCCTTCCGTTGCCGGTTGCAGCAGCGTGTAATCGAGGGTGCCGACCGCCTGCGCCAGCGTGGCGCGATAGACGAACCAGTCGAGCGCCGCCTGGATCCGCTGCAGGCGCGCGTTGGCCAGCGCGCTCTGCGCGGTCAGCAGATCGAGGACGGTACCAACGCCGGCCTTGTAGCGACCGAGCGCGACGCGCTCCGACTGCTCGGCGCTGGCCACCAGATCGAGCGTCGTCGTCAGACTCTGGGTAGCAGTCGTCAAACTCTGGTAAGCCTTCCAGACATCAAGCGCAACCTGGTTCTTGAGGCGGTCGCGCTGCGCTTCCTTGACGTCGACCTGGGCTGCCGCGGCGCGCACCTTGTAGGTAGTGGAAAAGCCGGTGAACAGCGGCAGGTTGACGCTGACGCCGATCAACCCGCCGTCGACCGACACGCGATCGATCTCGGTCCACGTTGGGCCTGCCGAAACGCTGACCGTTGGCCGTCCCTGCGCCTGCGCCAGATCGATGCTGGCCTGTGCCGCCTTGACCTGCGCCTCGGCAGCCTTAAGATCGGGCCGCCGGTTCTCGGCTTCGGCAATCAGCGCGGCGACTTCCTGGGTGAAGGCGGCGTCGGGCAGGGTTTTCGGTGGCGGGGTCAGCGTCAGGTTTTGTCCGGCGGGGAAACCGAGCGCATTAGCCAGTGCCCCAAGCGCATTGCGTGCCTCGCCCTCGGCCTTGATCCGGGTCAGCGTCGCCTGCGACAGGGCAGTCTGGGCCAGCAAGCGGTCGCTCGGCGTCGCGACGCCGACCTTGTAGCGCGCTTCTGCGGCGTTGAACCCTTCGCGCGCCGCGCGCTCGGCCTCGGTCGTCGACACCACGGCAGCCTGCGTCGCCTGCGCCGTGTAAAAAGTCTGCAGGGCGGCGAGGAACAGCAACTGCACGGTGAAATCCTGACTCGCGGCGGCGGCTTCGAGCAACTGCCGGGCGTTCTCGCCACTGGCCGAACGCGCCCCCGAATCAAATACCAGCCACGACAGCGTCAGTTGTGCGCTGTTCGAGTTGTAGTAACGTCGGTCAGTCCGCAAGCGGCTGGCACCCAGACGACCGTCAAGATTGGGCAGCCAGGCCGACTGCGCGACACCGACCTGCGCGGCCTGGGCTCGGGCAGCGTCCCAGACTTCGCGGGTCTGCGGATTGTTGCAGAGCGCCAGGTCGACCGCATCGATTGCTGTCAGCGCAGACGGAATCTCCCGCGTACACGGCACCTCGCCAGTACGCCCGGCAGCCTGCGGTGACGGCCGCGGCGGTGCCAGAGCATCAGTCGCGAACGGGTCGTCGA
>CAZGPO010000205.1:0-4277 GCA_964527745.1 uncultured Dechloromonas sp. | reverse complement strand
CATGCACCTTGGCGCCCTTCGGCGAAACGCCCATCTTTTCCGAGCCGTAGAAGGCAATCGGCCGCAGGTAGCCGGCTTCGAGGTCGTTGGCGCGCAATACTTCCTTGTGCGCCTCGTTGATGGTCGCCTTGTCGTAGGGCATCGCCATCTGGAAGATGTGCGCGGAGTTGAAGAGTCGGTTGGTGTGATCCTCGAGGCGGAAAATGGCGGTGCCGCGGTCGGTCTTGTAGGCGCGGACGCCCTCGAAGACACTCATGCCGTAGTGCAGCGAATGGGTGAGGACGTGGGTGGTCGCCTCGCGCCAGGGCACGAGCTTGCCATCCTGCCAAATAAATCCGTCGCGGTCCGACATGGACATGATCGATTCTCCATATTGCGCGTCTGAAAGCTCATAATTCTAGCCGAAATCAACGGGTAAAATAGCGCCTTTGCCCGTTTGAGCCGTTCATGGTCTGGAAACCGAATGTTACCGTCGCCGCCGTCGTTCAGCGTGACGGCAAATTCCTGCTGGTCGAGGAGGAAACCGATGCCGGCCTCGCCTTCAACCAGCCGGCCGGGCACCTCGAGCCGGGTGAGTCGCTGGTCGCTGCCGTCGCGCGCGAGGCGCTGGAAGAAACCGCCTATCACTTCAAACCGACGCATCTGGTCGGTATCTACAACTGGCGGCATCCGTCGAAAGACCTGACTTATCTGCGCTTTGCCTTCGGCGGCGAACTGCGCGGCTGGGAAGCTGATCGCCAGCTGGACGACGGCATCGTCGCCGCCCGCTGGCTGACGTTGGATGAAGTGCAGGCGACGCAGGTGCGCCATCGCAGCCCGCTGGTCCGGCGCTGCATCGACGACCTGCTGGCTGGTAAAGCCTACCCGCTCGACCTGCTGGTGCATTACGATTGATGTTGCGGCCTTGCCTCGTCGCTCTCGCCCTGCTGTGTTCGGGGCTGGCTGTGGCCGACGAGACGGTGCGCATCTGCAACGGCTACGGCTGCCTCGTCGAGGCCGAGGTGCAGTTCAGCGACGCGCGCCTGGATGAAATCGGCCGCCAACTGGCTGTTGCGGTCGACGCCGAAAATGAGCGCAAAATACTGGCTGTCGTCATCGGTCGCTTCTATGGCTGGGCCGGCGAGCAGTCGGACATCCGCAACGATCGCGGTGGCAATTATGCCGATGCCGGCGTGCCGGGCCGGATGGATTGTCTCGACCACTCGACCTCGACGACGCGCCTGCTGCGCCTGCTCGAAGCGCGTGGCGACCTGCGCTGGCATCGCGTACTGGAAACCGACGTGCGTTATTTCGCCTTTGTTTTTCCGGCCCACTGGTCGGCGGTGATCGAAGAAAAGGCGGACGGTGAAGCGGCGCGCTTTGTCGTCGATAGCTGGTTCGTCGATAATGGACAACCGGCGGTGATCCTGCCGCTGGATGAATGGAAGAAGGGGGCTGGACCCGATGTCTGAAAAAACCGTGGTCGTCGGCTTGTCCGGCGGTGTCGATTCCTCAGTTGCGGCCCTGTTGCTGAAGCAGCAGGGCTGGAAGGTGATCGGCCTGTTCATGAAGAACTGGGAAGACGACGACACCGAGGAGTACTGCTCGTCGCGCCAGGATCTGATCGACGTCATGAGTGTCGCCGACCGCATCGGCATCGACGTCGAGGTGGTCAATTTCGCCGCCGAATACCGAGAGCGGGTGTTTGCCGAGTTTCTGCGCGAATACGAGGCCGGACGGACGCCGAATCCGGACATCCTGTGCAACTCCGAAATCAAGTTCAAGGCTTTCCTTGAGCATGCGTTGCAACTCGGTGCCGAGAAGATCGCCACCGGCCATTACGCTGGTGTCCGCGAATTCGATGGCAAATTTCAGTTGCTGAAGGCCGAGGATGGCACAAAGGATCAGAGCTATTTTCTCTATCGCCTGAATCAGGCGCAATTGTCAAAATCCTTGTTTCCGCTAGCCGACCTCTACAAGCGCGAGGTGCGCAAGATCGCCGAGGCGGAAAACCTGCACGTCGCCGCGAAGAAGGATTCGACCGGCATCTGCTTCATCGGCGAACGACCGTTCAAGGATTTTCTGGCCCGCTACCTGCCGCCCAAGAAGGGCGAGATTCGTCGCCTCGATGACGGGAAGCTGATGGGCGAACACGACGGGCTGATGTTCCATACCGTCGGCCAGCGCAAGGGCTTGCACATCGGTGGCATCAAGGAAAAGGGCCAGCCCGGCGGTGGTGATCACGAGGCCTGGTTCGTCGCCGGCAAGGACATGGAAAAGAATGTGCTCTATGTTGTCCAGGGGCACGATCATCCGGCGCTGCTCAAGGAGGTGCTGATCGCCGAACAGTTGTCCTGGGTTTCAGGTGAGGTGCCGCATACGCAATGGGTGTACACTGCCAAGCCGCGCTACCGGATGCCCGACCAGGCCTGCGAGGTCGAGCGTGTCGATGCGGAAAGCTGCGAAATCAGGTTTGGCGAACCGCAATGGGCGCTGGCGCCAGGGCAGTCGGTGGTGCTCTACGAGAGCCGCGTTTGCCTTGGCGGCGGGGTGATCCGATGATTGCCGTAAACCTGCTCGTCAGCCTGCAAACCGTTTAATAGGATTCAATGTGTCCGATCGTCTCGCCGTTTTGTCGCAATACCTGCTTCCCAAACAGGCGCTTACCGTACTGGCCGGCAAGCTGGCCGGCGTTCAGGCTGGGTCATTGACGGCCAGTGTCATCCGCTGGTTCGTCGGGCGTTACGGCGTCAATATGGCCGAAGCTGCCAATCCGGATATCGCCAGCTACGCCAGCTTCAACGAGTTCTTTACGCGTCCGCTTCAGGAAGGCGTACGACCGCTGGCGGCGACCGACTTCATCTGCCCGGTCGACGGCGCGATCAGCCAGTTCGGCGCCATCGAGCGCGACCAGATCTTCCAGGCCAAGGGTCACAGTTATTCGACGACCGCGCTGGTCGGTGGCGACCGCGAACTGGCGGCCCGCTTCGAGAACGGCAGTTTCGCCACCCTCTACCTCAGCCCGCGCGACTACCATCGCATCCACATGCCCTGTGACGGTCGCCTGATCCGCATGATCCACGTGCCCGGCGCGCTGTTTTCGGTCAACCCGGTCACGGCGCGTGGCGTATCCGGCCTTTTCGCGCGCAACGAACGGGTGGTCTGCGTCTTCGATTCGCCGCATGGCCCATTCGTGCTGGTGCTGGTCGGCGCTACCATCGTCGGCAGCATGGCGACGGTCTGGCATGGCGTGGTCAATCCACCACGCCCCGGTCATCTGCGGGAATGGAATTACAGCGATCAGCAGATCGAGTTCAAGAAGGGTGACGAAATGGGCAGATTCCTGCTTGGATCGACGGTGGTCATGCTATTTCCCCGGGATGTGCTGCAGTTCAACCCGGGCTGGGCGCCGGCGCAGGCGATCCGCCTCGGCGAGGCGATGGGGTCGAAGAAGGCACAATAAAAAGGGCGCCAGCGGCGCCCTGTGGATTGGCCTGCAGCGACCGGATCAGTCGTGCGGCTCGGTATCGACGAAAGAAGTGCGCTGCGTCAGCTTGGTGTAAAGCCGGGCCAGATTCGGGTGCGCCGTCTGCCAGTTGATATCGGCAAAGCGGAAATTCAGGTAACCCAGCGCGGCACCAACGGCAATGTCGGCCAGCGAAAAATGGGTACCCATACAGTAGGCATTTTCGCCCAGTTCCTCGGCCATGAATTCCAGGCTGCGCGCGATCTTGCCGCGCTGGCGGTCGATCCAGTCGGCGCTTTGCTGGGCGGGGGGGCGCTTGCCCTCGAGGAAGGCGGCGGCGGCCGCATCGCAGATGCCGTCGGCGACGGCTTCCCAACGCTTGACCTCGGCGCGGTCGCGGTTGGGGGCGGGAAAGAGCTTGTTGTTGGGGGTGACATTGTCGATGTACTCGACGATGACGCGCGAGTCGAACAATGGCGTTTCGTCGTCGAGCACCAGCACCGGAATTTTCCCGAGCGGGTTGACGTTGGGTACCTTGGTGTCGGCCAGCCAAGGCGAGTCGAGGACGAAATCGTATTCGATTTTCTTTTCGGCCAGCACAATGCGCGCTTTACGCACATAGGGGCTGGTATAGGAGCCGATCAGCTTCATCACAAACTCTCTGAATTGGGAAATCTCATTATAGCGTGGGCTTGGCCGGGCGGGTAAAATTGCCGGCTTACTGAATAGGATGATTTCATGACATTCGATCCCTTGACCGCACTTTCTCCGCTCGACGGCCGCTACGCCGGCAAGGTCGACGCCCTGCGCGAGCATTTTTCCGAATTCGGCC
>CAZGPO010000204.1:0-4349 GCA_964527745.1 uncultured Dechloromonas sp. | reverse complement strand
GGCGGCGGATCGTTGTTGATCAGGTAGGGCTTGATCGAGTGGTACTGCTTGAAGAACTGCGTCATGTCGACGATCAGGTCGCGGATGACCGGCAGGCCGGGCAACGGACGCAGCACGATCGGCTGCTTGAGTTCGTCGATGTCGGTCAGGCAGGCAAGACCGTTGCGGCCGTTGATGTTCATCGCGTCGGAACCGCAAATCCCTTCACGACACGAACGACGATAGGACATCGTATCGTCTTTGGCCTTCAGTTTGGTCAGCGCGTCCAGCAGCTTGCGGTCGGTCTGATCGAGTTCGACCGTGATGTCCTGCATGTACGGCGCATCGTCCTTGTCCGGATCGTAGCGATAGATGCTGAATTGAACCGTGCGTTTGCTCATTCTGGACTCCGGTTAGTACGAGCGCGTCTTGAGCGCGATGGTTTCGACAGACAGCGGCTGCATGTTGACCGGCTTGTAGCTGATCGAATTATCAACCGGCGAAAACAGCGTGTGCTTGAGCCATTCCGCGTCGTTGCGGCCGTTCGGGAACTCCGGGGTATCCGGCGCATCGTCGCGAACATGGGCACCGCGCGACTCTTTCCGCGCTTCGGCGGAAATCATCGTCGATTTGGCGACTTCGATCAGGTTTTCCATCTCGAGCGCTTCGACCCGTGCGGTATTCCAGACCTGCGACTTGTCCTTGATTTCCAACTGGCGCGCCGCTTTCTCTACTTCGAGAATCTTGCTGACACCTGCCTTGAGCATGTCGCCGAAACGGAAGACGCCGGCATGATCCTGCATCGTGCGCTGCATGGCCAAGCGTGTTTCGTGAACGTTGGCGCCCCCCTTGCGGTTGTCGAGCGCACTGATTCTGGCCAACGCCTTGTCTGCGGCATCCTTGGGCAAATCGCGATGCACGCGACCGCCTTTCAGGTCTTCGACCGCAGCGTCGCCAGCCGACTTGCCGAAAACCAGCAGGTCGAGCAGGGAATTCGTACCCAGGCGGTTGGCACCATGCACCGAGGCGCAGGCGCATTCGCCGCCGGCGTAGAAACCCGGCACGATGGACGACATGTTGCTGCCTTGCGGCATGACGACACGACCGGAGTAATGGGTCGGGATGCCGCCCATCTGGTAGTGACAAGTCGGCACTACCGGCAACGGCTCCTTGATGCAATCGACACCGGCAAACTGGATGCCGATTTCGCGGATGCCCGGCAGGCGCTTCATGATGGTCGCCGGGTCGAGGTGGGTCACGTCGAGCAGCACGTAATCCTTGCTCGGGCCGCAGCCGCGGCCTTCCTTGATTTCCGTTGCCATGGCGCGCGACACCACGTCGCGCGAGGCGAGGTCCTTGGCGTTCGGTGCGTAACGCTCCATGAAGCGCTCCTTGCTGCTGTTGCGCAGGATGCCGCCTTCGCCGCGCACGCCCTCGGTAATCAGCACGCCGGCACCGGCGACACCGGTCGGGTGGAACTGCCAGAACTCCATGTCTTCAAGCGGAATGCCAGCACGCGCCGCCATGCCCAGGCCATCGCCGGTATTGATGAAGGCATTGGTCGACGAGTAGAAGATGCGGCCGGCGCCGCCGGTGGCGAAGATGGTGGCACGGGCGTGGAAGATCACGACCTGGCCGGTTTCCATCTCCATCGCTGTGACGCCGAGGACGTGGCCCTCTTCGTCACGAATCAGGTCGAGCGCCATCCATTCGACGAAGAACTGGGTGTTGGCCTTGACGTTGCGCTGATACATGGCGTGCAACATGGCGTGACCGGTACGGTCAGCCGCGGCACAGGAACGACGCACCGGCTTTTCGCCGAAGTTGGACATGTGGCCGCCGAACGGACGCTGGTAGATCTTGCCGTTGTCGGTCCGGTCGAAAGGCATGCCGTAATGTTCGAGCTCGACGACCACTTCGTTGGCCTTCTTGCACATGAACTCGATCGCATCCTGGTCGCCGAGCCAGTCGGAACCCTTGACGGTATCGTACATGTGCCAGTGCCAGTGATCCTCCTCGGAGTTGCCGAGCGAAGCGGCGACACCACCCTGCGCCGCGACGGTATGTGAACGAGTCGGGAAAACCTTGGACAGGACCGCCGTCTTGAGGCCTGCTTCGGACAACTGGATTGCGGAGCGCAAACCGGCGCCACCGGCACCGACGATGACCGCGTCAAATTTCAGAATAGGGATACTCACGCTTACAGCCTCCAGAGAATCGCAGCAGCCCACGCGGTGTAACCCACCAGCGCGGTCGCCGTCAGTACGTGCAGGGTCAGGCGCAGGCCGACGGGCTGGATGTAGTCCATCCAGATGTCGCGAATGCCGATCCAGGCGTGATAGAACAGGCTGACAAAGAAAAGGAAGGTCAGGAACTTGATCAGGCCATTGGCGAACAAGCCTTGCCAGGCCTCGAATCCGGACGGACGGACCAGCACCAGGACGACTGCCATGATGACTGAGTAGACGGCCATGATGACCGCCGTGGCGCGCTGGACGATCCAGTCCTTGAGACCGTAATGGGCCCCGACAACGATGCGGTTGATCACAGCAGCACCCCCAGGAGAATCAGCGTCAGCGGAATGCTCACGGCAAACACGATGCCCGCGGATTTACGGGCGGCTTCTTTCTCGATGCCGATGTGCATGTCGAGCAACAGAAAACGGATACCAGCGCAGAAATGATGAACAAACGCCCAGATCAAGCCGGCGACGACGATCTTGACCGGCCAGGCAGCGAACACCGACTTGAAGGTGGCGAAGGTTTCCGGGGAAGTCAGGCTGGCGGAAAACAACCAGAGGATGACCGGGAGGCAGAGAAACAGGCCGGCGCCGCTAATCCGGTGAAAAATCGACACCTTGCCCGGGAGCGGCAGGTTGTACTGCCTGAGCAAGCCCAGATCGAGGTTTCTCGGTCGTTTTTTGATGGGTACTTTTGCCATGAAGGTCGTCCTTGCGTAATTCTGCGGTTTTCCGCTTCTAAGAAATTTGAAGTAACCCGGCAAGCCGGGCCGTCCTCGGGTCAGCCAAGATCATTTCGATAGTGATGTCGTTTGGTACAGTAAAAGCCGCGCCGCCACTCGACCGGTTTGTTGCCGTAGCTGTAGGCGGTGCGTTCGACCAACAGTAGCGGCGCGCCGGGCGCAACAGCAAGAAGTTCAGCGCACCGAGGATCGGCTGATACCGCTCGCAGGCGCTCTTCGGCAAGGATCATGCGGACCCCGAAATCATTTTCGAAGAGGCTATACAGCGAACGGGTTTCATTGCTCAGGCGCTCCATGGTCAAACCCTGGAACAGATCGGCGACCAGATATATCTGATCGAAGACCACCGGTTCATCATTGAAGCGCAACAGGCGCTCGACGTAAAGCACCGAATCGCCGGCGCCGATCCCCAGCACCCTGGCAACCTGCTCGCCGGCTTTCTGCGGCGAACAGGACAATGGAACGCTGACCGCCTCCTCGACGCTATCATCGTCGGGAACCAGTCGCAAAAATCGGTAATGAGAGCGCGGATCATCATGGCTGGCGACGAAGGTACCCTTGCCCTGACGCCTGGTGAGCAGGTTCTCGGAGGCCATCTCGTCGATCGCCTTGCGCACCGTTCCCTGGCTGACATTGAAGCGCGCTGCCAGTTCACCCTCGCTGGGAATGGCATCACCGGGACCCCATTCGCCGGCCTCCAGACTGCGGATCATGAAATCCTTGATCTGGCGATAAAGCGGGCTGAACGTCGGCGCAGCGACGCGAAAAGCCTTGCGTTTGGGATCGTGACTCATCAGGGCGAATTTCAGCACATTTCATGGCCACAGTCTACGAAAAGTTGTCTTATATAAGATATATAATCATTTGACAGAATTGGGCTTAACTTCTAACATTCCCTCGATCTTGCGCCGGCTCATAAAACAGGCAAATTTTGGCGGCAGGCTCTCGAGCAAGTTCGACTATTTCTCAACCGTACAGTTTCAAACAGGAGCGATACATGTCCAAAGCACCCATGCGCGTTGCCGTTACCGGCGCCGCCGGCCAGATCTGCTACAGCCTGCTGTTCCGCATCGCCGCTGGCGATATGCTCGGCAAGGATCAGCCCGTCATTCTCCAGTTGCTCGATCTGCCGCAAGCCCAGCAGGCGGTCGGCGGCGTCATGATGGAACTGCAGGACTGCGCCTTCCCGCTGCTGGCCGGCATGACCGCCACCGATGATCCGAACGTCGCCTTCAAGGACGCCGACATCTGCCTGCTGGTCGGTTCCCGCCCCCGCACCAAGGGCATGGAGCGTGCCGACCTGCTGAGCGCCAACGGCGCCATCTTCACCGTTCAGGGCAAGGCCATCGCCGAGAACGCCAAGGAAAACGTCCGCGTTCTGGTCGTCG
>CAZGPO010000203.1:3686-4378 GCA_964527745.1 uncultured Dechloromonas sp. | reverse complement strand
CTCTGAAGTCGTCGGCTTGTTGGCGGGCGGCAGGCAACGAACGGCATTGGTGATCCGGCAATTCGTCAGGCGCATGCTCGGATTGGCCCAGTTGTCGGCGCCCAGGGGCTCGGCGACACTGGCAAAGCCAAAGCGACACAGAGCCGGGTAGAGCAATTCACCGGCGACGTCGCCGGTGAACGGGCGACCGGTACGGTTGGCGCCCTTTTCGCCCGGGCCGAGGCCGACCACCAGCAATTCGGCATCCAGCGCTCCGAAGGCAGGAACCGGCAACGCGTGCCAGTCTGGATCACGACTCCGAATGCTGGCCAGGTGTTCGGCTAAACGGGGGCAGGCAATACAGTCCTGCGGATCGTGAAATGACGGCATGGCGACGATGTTAGCATGTCGCTCATGCAGCTTCATTGGGACATCTTCTGTCGCGTTATCGACAACCATGGCGATATTGGGGTCTGCTGGCGACTGGCACGACAACTGACGCACGAGCATGGAAAGCGAGTCCGGCTATGGCTTGACGATCTTGATAGCCTCAAGCCGATTTGTCCGGTCACCGATGTCAGCCTGGCCGATCAAATTTGCGAAGGGGTTCAGGTTTGCCATTGGACCGAGAGCTTTGCGCCTGACCGCGTTGCCGAGGTCATTATCGAGGCGTTTGCCTGCGATCCTCCAGCAAGCTATCTGGAAGCGATGGC
>CAZGPO010000203.1:0-3676 GCA_964527745.1 uncultured Dechloromonas sp. | reverse complement strand
ACTCAAACCCTGCTGGATCAATCTCGAATATCTGACCGCCGAAACCTGGATCGAGTCTTGTCACGGTCTCGCTTCACCCCACCCTTCCCTGCCGCTGCTCAAGTACTTCTACTTTCCCGGTTTTTCGGCGGCCAGCGGCGGTCTGTTGCGTGAAAAAGACTTGCTGGCACGACGGGATGCCCAAATTGCGCAATTGAAACGTGATGCCGGACTCGATATCAGCTTCTTCTGCTACGACACGGCACCAGTTGGAAGCTTGCTCGACACACTTGCCGCTTCCGACCTGGCGATTCGCCTGCATGTGGCGCCCGGCAAGCCGCTGGCCGCCGTGGCCAAAGCACTTGGCGGGAGCGGACCGTGGCACGTCGGGCAATTGCAGGTGTTTCCCTTCGAGTTTTTGCCGCAGGATGACTTCGACCGTCTCCTGTGGCGCTGCGACATCAACTTTGTCCGCGGCGAAGATTCCTTCTTGCGCGCACAGTGGGCTGGCCAGCCTTTTGTCTGGCAAATCTAACCACAGCAGGAGCAGGCGCATCTGGACAAGCTGGATGCCTTCCTTGCGCGCTATACCACCGGCTTGAGCGCTGCCGGAGCGAACGCTACGGTCAACCTGGAAAAAGCATGGAATTCCGTTGGCGATCTGCCGGCGGCCTGGGCAGAATTCCTCGCTGCCAGATCAGAGATAGCCGAGCACAGCCGTCGCTGGTCGGCGCAACTTGCCGAAAATACCGATCTTGCGACAGCGCTCGTCAAGTTCTGTGCCACCAAGGTATAATTCAAAGCTTTAATTTTTTAGATTTTTGGGACTCCAGAATGAAAACCGCACAGGAACTCCGCTCCGGCAACGTGATCATGGTTGGCGCCGACCCGCTCGTCGTCCAGAAGGCCGAATATAACAAGTCCGGCCGCAATTCGGCCGTCGTCAAGATGAAGCTCAAGAACCTCCTGTCCGGTGCTGCTTCGGAAGCGGTTTACAAGGCTGATGACAAGTTCGAGGTGGTTCAGCTCGACAAGAAAGAGGTCACCTACTCCTATTTCGCCGATCCGATGTACGTCTTCATGGATGCAGAATACCACCAGTACGAAGTCGAGGCCGAGAACATGGTCGACGCATTGAAGTATCTGGAAGATGGTCTGGCCTGCGAGGTGGTTTTCTACGAAGGTAAGGCAATTTCCGTCGAACTGCCGAACAGTGTGGTGCGCGAGGTGATCTACACCGAACCGGCCGTCAAGGGCGACACTTCGGGCAAGGTCATGAAGCCGGCGCGACTGGCCACCGGTTTCGAACTGCCGGTTCCGGCGTTCGTCGCCATCGGCGACAAGATCGAAATCGACACACGGACCGACGAATACAAGAGCCGCGCGAAGTAACTTGCATTTTTTCCGCTACGACAATCGGGCAGCTTTGGCTGCCCGATTTCATTTGTGTTACCGAATCTGTCGGTGACGACCTCCCTTGTGAATCAGGCCATCAATCCGGCGATGGTTTCCTTTGCCGCCAGATATACCGGGTCCGATTGCAGCGTCGGCCAATCCCTGGGTGGCGCTGCCGGTATCAGGGCTGCAACCCGCCGGCCGCGGGCCGGATCGATTTCAGGATGCCATTCGGCCAGCACCTTGCCCACGTCCTCCGGAGAGTTGCATACGATCAGCATGTCGCAGCCGGCTCGATAGGCCGTATCGACGCGATTCAGCATGCCGCCAACCACACCGGCGCCCTGCATCGATAAATCGTCGGTAAATACAGCGCCTTCAAATTTAATGTCGTTTCTCAAATAATCGATCCATTTATTTGAAAATACAGCTGTATTGCAATCCATGCAATTGTAGATAACATGGGCCGCCATGACTGCATCAAGGTTGAGAAGGCGGTAGGGAATCAGGTCTTCCTGCAGCGCGTCAAGACTCCGATCGTCAATAGGAAGCTCGACGTGTGAATCGGGAATCACATAGCCATGTCCGGGGAAATGCTTGCCGCAGGAAGCCATGCCAGCGGCCCGCAAACCCTTGGTAAGCGCGCCGGCCAGCGCAACAATCACTTCCGGGTTGCGGTGGAAGGCGCGGTCGCCGATCACCCGTGACGGGCCGTAATCGAGATCGAGGACTGGCGTAAATGAATAATCGACACCACATGAGCGCAGTTCGGCAGCCAGCACATAGCCCACTTGTCCGGCCTCAGCGAGCGCCTCTTCCGGTTGCCGATCCCATAGTTGGCCGAGCGTGGCCATCGATGGCAAGCGGGTGAATCCGTCGCGGAAACGCTGTACCCTGCCCCCTTCGTGATCAACGGCAATCAGGAATGGTGTGCGCAAGGCATGGATTTCGGCCGTCAAGGCTGCAAGCTGCTCGGGGTTTTCGTAATTCCGGGTAAACAGGATGACCCCGCCGACCAGCGGGTGGCAAAGACGCTCGCGGTCGCGGTCGCTGAGTTGCGTACCGGCGATGTCGATCATCAGCGGGCCAAGTGGCATGGGCTTCATAAGTTTTCCAGAATGACATGGGCGATGGCGTAATCTGTCTCGTCGCTCAGCGACAGATGGGCCTTGAGGTGAAGATTTTCGAGCATTATTGCCAGTTGACCGTGGAAGACAAGCAGCGGCTTGCCGAGTTCATCGTGACCCACGGCTATGGCTGGCAGGGTGGCCGGCGGACGCACACCGGTACCCAGCGCCTTGGCAAATGCCTCCTTGGCCGCGAAACGCTTGGCAAGAAAACGCCCTTTGTCGGCTGCAGCTGCAAATTCGTCGATTTCCTCAACCGCAAGCAGTCGTTCCAACGCCTTTTCGCCGTGTCGTTCCCACATCGCTTGCAGGCGCTTCACAGCAACGATATCGGTGCCGATGCCGTAAATCACGTGCTGGCGGGCCGATTCAAACTTGCTGCTTCGCGCATCAGCTGCTTCATTTCACGTACAGCTTCGCGCAGGCCGACAAAGAGCGAGCGGCTAACGATGGCATGGCCGATATGCAGTTCGCGAATTCCGGCCAGGCGGGCGACCGGCTGAACGTTGTAATAATTAAGCGCATGGCCTGCATTGAAACGCATACCAAGTTCACGAACGCGCTGGCCTGAATCGCGAATTTTCTTCAGTTCGGCGATCACGGCCGGTGCCTCGGCGTCGCGCCCCATAGCATGGAAGGCGTGGGCATAGGGGCCGGTATGGATTTCGCAGACGCGCGCACCGATGCGGGCTGCCGCCTCGATCTGCGGAATCTCGGCATCGATGAAAACGCTGGTCATGATGCCGGCGTCGGCCAGGCGGGCGATGACATCGGTCAGTCGTGCCTCCTGGGAGACCACGTCGAGCCCACCTTCGGTGGTCACTTCGTGCCGCCCTTCCGGCACCAGCATCGCCATTTCCGGTTTCAGGCTGCAGGCAATGCCGACCATCTCGTCGGTCGCCGCCATTTCGAGATTGAGCTTGATCTGGGTCAGGTCGCGCAGGCGCCGAACGTCATCGTCCTGGATGTGCCGCCGATCTTCACGAAGATGTACCGTAATGCCATCGGCCCCCCCAAGATGGGCCTCGACAGCCCCCCAGACCGGATCCGGTTCATAGGTGCGGCGTGCCTGACGCAGCGTGGCGATGTGGTCTATATTGACGCCAAGTTCGATCATATTTCCTGCAACTCCTTGAATATTTTGCGTGTTTCGAGTTCCTTGCCACCCAGATAAT
>CAZGPO010000202.1:0-4399 GCA_964527745.1 uncultured Dechloromonas sp. | reverse complement strand
TGCCGGTCTTGTCGGAGCAGATGCGCGAGACCGACCCCAGGGTTTCAACGGCGGGCAGGCGGCGGATGATCGCGTTGCGCTGCGCCATGCGTTGCACGCCGATCGCCAGCGTGATCGTGATCAATGCCGGCAAGCCCTCGGGGATCAACGATACGGCGATGCCGACGATAGCCTGGAAGAGTTCGACGAAATCCATGTTCATGACCCAGTGGCCATAGGAAAACACGGCGACCGCAACCACTGCGACAACGCCGGTAATCATGTAGCCGAGATTCTTGATCTGGCGCAGCAGCGGCGTTTCGAGGGCACTGACATTGGCCAGCAACTGGTTGATCTTGCCGAGCTCGGTCGCGCTGCCGGTGGCCACGACGACACCGCTGGCGCGACCGGAGACGACCATGGTGCCGGAGAAAGCCATACACTCGCGGTCGCCGACGGTCGATTTTTCCGGCACCGGATCGATGATCTTTTCCGCGGGAACCGATTCGCCGGTCAGCGCGGCCTCTTCCGTGCGCAGGTTCTTTACGTCGGTCAGACGCAGGTCGGCCGGTATCTTGTCACCGGATTCAAGCAGTACCACATCGCCCGGCACCAGTTCTTCAGCCGGGGTCATGCGCGTTTCGCCGCCGCGCAGCGTGCGTGCTTCGGCGGACAGCATGTTGCGGATCGAGTCGAGCGCCTTTTCAGCCTTGCCTTCCTGGAAAAAGCCAAGCAGCCCGTTGAGAATCACCACGGCGAAAATGATCCCGGCATCGAGCCACAAGCTCAACATCAACTTGGTGAAGCCGGCACCGAGAAGCACGTAAACGAGGATGTTGTTGAACTGGGCGAGAAAGCGCACGAACGGGCCGCGCGTTTTGCCTTCCGGCAGGCGGTTGGGCCCGTATTTCTGCAATCGGTGCTGCGCTTCGCCGGTATCCAGTCCCTGATCGAGGCTGGTGGCAAGTCGCTTTGCGACTTCGTCGGCAGGAAGCGCATGCCACATCGTGTCGTTTACGGTCGGGGTATTCACAGTGGCATCCATTTCATTACTCCGTTGTGACTTGGGCCGCGTCATGCGGTTGAGCGGGGGTGGAAATGTCAGGCAAACCAGGCAGCACGAGATTCCGGCAAAGCTGCCGGATTGTCAATTGTGGTGTTCCGCGGTCGACACGCATTTTGGCTCGAAATTCGTTGTCCAGCCGCCGATCGTCCGTCTTGATCTTCAGCGCAGGCGGAAACGGACCGGCAGCAATGCCTCGCGTGGCGCATCGGCAGGCAGCGAGCGCAGTGAACGGACGGCGCGCAGCGCCGCATCGTCGAGGATCTTGTGGCCGCTGCTTTCTTCGACGCGCGCTGCGCTGACATGCCCGGCTCCGTCGATGATGATGAGGACCAGCACCTCGCCCTCAATACTCCGGGCGATGGCTTCCTGCGGATAGAACAGTCCGCTGGCATTGAGCTTGTTCAGGTGCTGGCTGGCCGCCTGGGTCCAGGTTTTTGTGACTTTCTGGGGCATTTCGCGCGGCGCGGGTTTTTTCTCGGGCGGCGGCCTTGGCGCTGCAACAACCGGTTTTTGTTGTTCGGGCAAGGTCAGCGGTGGGGGCGGTGGAAGCGGTGCGGCTTCCGGGGCAGGCGGTGGCGGGCGCAGCGTCGCGACAAGCGGCGGCCTGGGGGGCGGTGCACGGTGTGTCGGGGCAAGCAGCGCCACGACGAAAGGCAGCAGGTGCAGCAGCAGTGACGCGATCAGGGCCGTGAACAGAGGCGGAAATCGGTGTGGAACTTGCCGATATCCTTTTTTTTCTATCGTGAGAAAATGCGGGCTGGCCAAGGGAGATGAATGCGCTGATGAAGGCAGGTCGAGGAAGACAACTGCTGGTAATGATAATCGGGATAGGGCTGGCATTGCCGGTTTATGCCCAGTTCTGGTCGCGCGACCCGGCGGAGTTGCCGTCGCCGACAGCCTTCGTGACCAATCTCGAACTGGGCGACATCGACCAGGCCAGGACTTGGCTCGATGCCGGTCTGGACCCGGATTTCATGGGCAGCCGCATCGGTTCCGGTCTGATGATTGGCGCCTGGGAAGGCAATATCGACATGATGCGGCTGTTCATCTCGCGCGGCGCCGACATGAACCGGATGAACGCCAACGGCGAGACGGCGATCATTCTCGCTGCCTGGCGCGGCAAGCTCGAGGCGGTCAGATGGCTGGTCGAGCGCGGAGCGCGCATCAACGCACCGCCGCGTCAGTGGTCGCCGCTGCACTACGCGGTTTTCGCCGGCCAGCGCGAGGTTGTCGATTATCTGATGGCCGAGGGCGCCGACATCAACGCCCTGAGTACCAATGGTTCCAGTGTGCTGATGATGGCGATCTACGAAGGGCGCGAGGATCTGGCGCGCCTGTTGATCGAGAAAGGCGCCGAGCGCGCTTTCAAGAACGATTGGGGCGACGGCGCGCTGGAATGGGCGATGCGCTACAACCAGCTGGGCATCGCGCGGATGATCACCAATCCCGAAGAATTCAACATCGCCGTCAGCAAGCCCAAGGAAACCTGGGGGGAGCCGACCCGTTCGCTGCGCATGTCGAAACAGCTCGAAGAACTGATGGATATGCGCGAAAAGCTGGTCGACCGTGGCGAATCGACTGCAGCCATCGACAGGCGGATCGCCCTCGAACGGGTACGCGTCATGCGCAGGGAATCCGAGCGACCGGCGGCATCGCAACGGGCTGTAACCATGGAAATCACGGCCAGCCGCAAGGCGCCGCAGGTGCAGTCGGCCAAGATCATCCATGACGAGAAGGGCAAGGCCATCAGCCAGAAGGTGCCGGCTAACGGCACGCCAGCCAAGGCCGTGAGCAAAGAGAAATCCAGAGAAAAACCAAAGGACAAGCCCGCCAAGAACTGATTACTGGTCGAGCGGCCGGTCGCGCACTTCGGGCAGGAACAGCAAGCCAACGATGGAAGCCAGGATCAGCAGTCCGGTCGGGTACCAGAGGCCGGCCAGCGGGTCGCCGAAATGCAGGCCCAGCCAGGTGACCATGAACGGCGACATGCCGCCGATCCAGCCGGCAGCGAGGTTGTGCGGCAGCGCCACGGCGGTGTAGCGGGTGCGCGCCGGAAACAGTTCGGGCAGCGTCGCCGTCTGCGGGCCGGTGATGCAGGCCAGCGGCACGACGAGGACGAGCAGCAGGGCGACGATCATCGTCGTATCGGGTACCGGCAGCGAAGCGTAGTGCAGCAGGCCCTGAAAAACCGGGAAGATCGTCAGTGCACCGCTGATCAGGCCGGCCAGCAGCACCGGCCGGCGGCCGATTTTGTCGGACAGCCAGCCGCAGAAAAGCGTCGCCGGAAACAGCGCGACGGTGGCGATGGTGACCAGCGCCCCGGCCTGCGCCGGCGGCAGGTTCGTCACCGTCTTCAGGAAAACGCCGGTATAGACCTGGGCGGAAAAGAAAAGCAGCGAGCCGCCGGCCGAAATGCAGAAGAACAGCAGCAGCATGCGGCCCAGCGTGTGGCGGTCGCGGAAGCATTCGCGCAGCGGCGCCTTGGCCAGACCGTTCCGTTCGCGCAACTTGCTGAAGACCGGTGATTCGTGCAGATTCACGCGGCTGCGGATCGAAATGGCGAGCAGCAGCGCCGAAACCAGGAACGGCACGCGCCAGCCCCAGGCGCGGAAATCGGCATCGCTCAACAGCGATTGCAGGACGATGGTCTGCAGCGTCGACGCCATCATGCCGGGCGGCCCCATCAGTTGCAGGACGCTGGTGTATAGGCCGCGCCTGCCTTCCGGTGCGTGCTCGGTCAGATAGACCGCCGCGCCGCCGATCTCGCCGCCCACCGACAACCCCTGCAGCATGCGCAGCACCAGCAGCAGGGCCGGGGCGAGCAGGCCGACCTGTTCGTAGGTCGGCAGCAGGCCGACGAGCACCGTCGACACACCCATCACGACAATGGTGACGAGAAAGATGGTGCGCCGCCCGTGGCGGTCGCCGAGCGAGCCGAACAGCGCGGCGCCCAGCGGGCGGACGATCATGCCGACGCCGAAGGTGCCGAGGCTGGCGAGCAGCGCGGCGACCGGATCGTCGGGCGGGAAGAAGAGGACGCTGAAATAGACCGCCAGCGAAGCGAAGGTCAGGAAGTCGTACCATTCCAGAAAAGTGCCGAAACAGGCGGCGATCACCACCTTCTTCTGGATTATTTTCTGGCTTTCTGGTGGCGTCATGGCAGAGTGGTTCGACGAAGGGCTGCCATTATCGCGCGCCGGGTGGATTGCACCAAACTGCCTGCGCCAAGCCGCTGGCTCAGGCCAACCAGCCCAGCACCAGCGGCAGCAGCAGGGCGGTCAGGGCGCCGTTGAGACCCATCGCCAGCGCCGCGAAGGCACCCGCCTGTTCGCCGACCTGAAAGGCGCGGGCAGT
>CAZGPO010000201.1:0-4406 GCA_964527745.1 uncultured Dechloromonas sp. | reverse complement strand
TGTCATCGGGGAAATACTTCGGCGAAATCTGCTTGAGCAAAAGTGCCAGATGATTGGAATTTTCCGACATCTTGATCATCGCCCGGTTACCGGCGGCAAAGATGCCGATCAGCGGCTGAAATGTCATCGCGATCGGGAAATTCCATGGCACGACGACGCCGACGACACCGACCGGCTGCGGAAAGGTCCAGGCGCTGGCCAGCGGAAACTGGGTCGGGTCGAGATGGCGTTTTTTCGGCTTCATCCACTTTTTCAGCTGTTTTATGGCATCCAGCGCGGCGTCCTGCGCCATGAAGGTTTCGGCAAATTTCGTTTCGAAAGCACAACGACAACCAAAGTCCTTGTTGACCGCATCGACCAGCGCATCGTGGTGGTCGACCACCAGGCGGTGCAGTGAACGCAGGTCGGCAATCCGTTCGTCGTAACCCGGGTTGCGGTTCTTCTTGTAGGCCGCCACCTGGCGGGCATGGCATTCGGTGAATTCGGCGGGTATCGCCTGATCGGCGGTTGCGGATTGCGTCATGGTGTTCTCCTGGAATTTATTTATATTTTGGATTCGTTTTTCGATTGCTTTGCCTGATTATTATCGCGCACTACATCTATCAAAATACCATGACCGTCCCATCCGAACCGCTACCTGCCTACGCAAAAATCGTCCGTCATTCCGGCTCGCGGCTTCGCCTGTGGTGGCTCGACAAGGTTTTGCGCATGGTGATCAAGCGCAAATTCCGCTACGACGCCGATATCCCTTTCCTGCGCGCCAGGCAGGCCGCGCTGGACCTCAAGACGACCCGGAGCGACCCGCAAATGCGCGCACAGGCAATCGACTGCGACGGCACTGCCGCCGAGTGGATCACGCTGCCTGAATCGCGCGCCGAAAAAGTCATTTTCTATATCCACGGCGGTGCCTGGATGTTCAAGTTCCCCCGCCTGCACCATGCCATGGTAGCTAAGTGGTGCCGCCGCCTGGATGCGCGCGCCCTGATGGTCGATTACCGCCTGGCGCCTGAACACCCGTTCCCAGGCGGTCTCGACGATGTCTGGTCAGCCTGGCAATGGCTGCTCACCGAAGGCATTTTGCCGCAGAGCGTCATCGTCGCCGGCGACTCGGCAGGGGGCAATCTGACCCTGGCGCTGCTGCACCGGATCAAGGCCGCCGGCGGGGTGATGCCGGCGTGCGCCGTCATGCTCTCGCCCTTCGTTGATTTCACCCTGAGTAGTCCGAGCATGGTGACCAACGAAAAACGTGACCCGATGTTCAGCGTGGCGGCAATGGTCGGCCTGCGCCGCCATTACCTCGCCCCCGAAAAAATGCTCAGCGCCGATGCATCGCCACTGTTCGCCGATTTCAGCGGCCTGCCGCCGCTGTTCTTCCAGGCCAGCGCCAGCGAAATGCTGCGCGACGACTCACTGCGCGCCGCAGCGGCAGCGCATGCCGCCGGCGTTCCCGTCGAGGTCGAACTGTGGGACAAGGTGCCGCACGTCTTTCAGGCGTTCCAGGAACTCTCGCATTCGGCGGCGGCGCTAGAAACCATCGCCGATTTTGTCGAGCGCCATGCGAAATGGACGATGCCTGGGTCAGGCGCCGGCTGAATCAGGATCAGGTCTTGCGGACGACGATACTGCCGATCGAATAGCCGGCGCCGAAGCTGCAGATGACGCCGACGTCCCCGGCCTTGAGATCCTTGCTGTGCCGGTGGAAGGCGATGATCGAACCGGCCGACGCGGTATTGGCGAATTCGTCAAGAATCACCGGGGCCTCGTCGGCACTCGCTTCATGGCCGAGCAGGCGCTTGCCGATCAGCTGGTTCATCGCCAGGTTCGCCTGATGCAACCAGAAACGGCGCACGCCAGCCGCCGTCATGCCAAGCTCGGCGAGTTGTCCGCCGATGTGTTCGGCAGCCATCGGGCAGACTTCCTTGAACACCTTGCGCCCTTCCTGGCGGAACAACTGGTCGCGGTCGTCCGGGTCGCGATCCTCGCAGCGCCACAGGAAACCGGCGTTGTTGCGGATGTTGTTCGAAAAACTGGTCGCCAGCTTGCTGCCGAGTACCTCCCAGGCGCCCGCCGCCTTCGCGGTATCTGCCCGTTCGACCAGCAGCGCCGTGCACACGTCACCGAAAATGAAGTGGCAGTCGCGATCCTGCCAGGCCAGGTGGGCCGAGCAGATTTCCGGATTGACCACCAGCGCGGCGCGCGCGGCACCAGTCTTGACGGCGTTGATCGCCTGTTCGAGGGCGAAGGTGGCCGACGAGCAGGCGACGTTCATGTCGTAGGCATATCCGCCGGCGCCGAGCGCACCCTGGATCTCGACGGCCATCGCCGGATACGGGCGCTGCATGTTCGAGGCGGCGCAGATCACCATGTCGATATCGGCGGCGGCGCGCCCGGCGGCGGCAAGCGCTTCCCGGGCCGCCGCGACGCCCATTTCGGCCTGCAACGACAGCGCATCGTCCGGGCGCGGCGGGATATGCGGCCGCATCCGTGCCGGGTCGAGAACGCCGGCCTTGTCGACGACATAGCGGCGCTTGATGCCCGAGGCCTTTTCGATGAACTCGGCGCTTGATTCGGGCACCGCCGCGATTTCGCCGGCGGCGATAGCCACCGCATGTTCTTCGTTGAAACGCCGGGAATAGGCGTTGAAGGCGACGACCAGTTCGTCGTTGCTGATGACTTCCGGGGCGACCCAGAGGCCGGTTCCGCTGATGACCGCTTTATGCATTTGACAATACCGATGAGGTTGGCTGGCCGTTACGATAGCATAGGAGTGCTTTCGTCGAGGCCGTTAGCGCTGCGAATGGATTATTCGTCTGTTGCGGTCGACGCCGTAAAATGGCCAAATTTAAAACGCTAAAGGAGCAGGCATGTCCCTCTTCCGCCTCGGAGACAAGCA
The DNA here is from genome assembly GCA_964527745.1 of uncultured Dechloromonas sp. Classification (GTDB taxonomy): domain Bacteria; phylum Pseudomonadota; class Gammaproteobacteria; order Burkholderiales; family Rhodocyclaceae; genus Azonexus. The sequence continues at coordinate 1,513 of CAZGPO010000201.1, read as the reverse complement.
ACCACAACTCGGCGAGAACGCCTGGGTCGCCCCCAACGCCACGGTGATCGGCGACGTCCGCCTCGGCGCCAACGCCTCGGTCTGGTGGAACGCTACGCTGCGCGGCGACAACGACCCGATCCACATCGGCGCCAACACCAACATCCAGGACGGCTCGGTGCTGCACACCGACGAAGGCATCCCGATGCACATCGGCGCCAACGTCACCGTCGGCCACCTGGTCATGCTGCACGGCTGCACGGTCGGCGACGGCAGCCTGATTGGCATCGGTTCGGTGATCCTCAATCGCGCCATCATCGGCAAGGGCTGCATCGTCGGCGCCAACACGCTGATCCCGGAAGGCAAGGTCTTTCCCGACCGCGTGCTGATCGTCGGCTCGCCGGGCAAGGTAGTGCGCGAGCTTTCCGACGACGACGCTGCCAAACTGCAGCAATCGGCCGCTCATTACGTGGACAACGCCCGGCGCTACCGGACCACGCTGACGCCGCTCTGAATCGCCGGCACCCCGGCACGCGGGTGTCGGCGGTTGTGTTTTCGCGCCGGATTCCGCATCATTCACCCCCCATTTTTGCTGCACAGCCGCGCCCATGCTGCCACCCATCGAACACCGCATTGCCGCCGAACTCGGCGTCCGCCCGGCCCAGGTCAACGCCGCCATCGCCCTGCTCGACGAAGGCGCCACCGTGCCCTTCATCTCGCGCTACCGCAAGGAGGCGACCGATGGCCTCGACGACACCCAGCTGCGCAACCTCGAAGAGCGCCTGACCTACCTGCGCGACCTCGAAGAACGCCGGGTGGCGATCCTCGCCAGCATCGAGGAACAAGGCAAGCTGACGCCAGAACTCAAGGCCGAGATCAGCGACGCCGAAACCAAGCAGCGCCTCGAAGACCTCTACCTACCCTACAAACAAAAACGCCGGACCAAGGCGCAGATCGCCCGTGAAGCGGGCATCGAGCCGCTCGCGCTGGCGCTGCTGGAAAACCCCGAACTGGCACCCGACGAAGAAGCCGAAAAATTCCTCAACGCTGACGCCGGCTTCGCCGACACCAAGGCCGTGCTCGACGGCGCCCGGCAAATCCTCATGGAAAAATTCGCCGAAGACGCCGAATTGCTCGGCCAGCTCCGTGAATATCTCAACGAACATGGCCAGCTACGGTCGACCGTCGTGGAAGGCAAGGAATCGGAAGGCGCCAAATTCCGCGACTGGTTCGACTTCGCCGAGCCGATTGAAAGCATGCCCTCGCACCGCGCGCTCGCCCTGCTGCGCGGCCGCAACGAAGGCATGCTGCAGGTTTCGCTGGTGCTCGATTCCGAGCTTGACGAAGACAAGCTCAAACCCGGCCCCAACCCTTGCGAGCAGCGCATCGCCGCCCGCTACGGCATCAAGGCACAAAACCGCCCGGCCGACAAATGGCTGCAAGACACCGTGCGCTGGACGTGGAAGGTCAAGGTTTACACCCACCTCGAACTCGAACTGGTCAACGAGCTGCGCGAACGCGCCGAGGAAGAAGC
>CAZGPO010000200.1:0-4417 GCA_964527745.1 uncultured Dechloromonas sp. | reverse complement strand
AAAGAGATTGCGGCTTATCGGCTGCCAAAACGCATCCGTGAAAGCAGCCCGTCCTTGACGATGAACTGGTGCCACACCGCGGCCAGGATATGCAGGGCAATCAGGCCCATGGCCAGACGCGAAGCCAGGCCATGAATCTTGCGCGGGGTGAATTGCTTGAAATCTTCCGGCAAGACGCCGCTGCCGAAAACCGCGTCAAAGGCACCACTTTGCAGGCCGAGCATGACCCCGCTGAAGACGAGCAGCAGAATTATCAGATTGAGTGCCAGATGTCCAGCCAAGGCCAGCTTATGGCCGGCAAGGGCAGGTGGTGCAGGAAAACGGCGGCGCATGATGATGCGGCTTATGACCAGCAGCCCGGCGAGCCCGCCAAGCATCATGTGGATGCGCAGATTGCCGATTTTGGCAGCGTTATTGGGCAAGTCAGCCAGCACCAGCGTGCCAGTAACGAGCAGGAAGGCGATCAGCGCAGCGGCCAGCCAATGGATGGCGACTTGAGGCTTGGCGTAGCGAAAGGCTTGCATGGAAATCTCCCGAAAGTTGGTGTGAGCGTATTTTCAGGATTGGGTGGCCGGCTGTCCTGACGACTTGGTAACAGAGTGTGTCAAATTTGATGTTGTCACTATGGCTTACCAAAAGACCTCTTTTGGGACATAACCGGCTTCTGTTGCGGCCGGCTCAATGCCGCGGGGCATCAGATCAAGACTTATTGGGAGGGTGACGAAAGCGTTACCCGTTTTCAGCCGAGACCCGAGCACACGGCGATTCCCGGCTTCGTCTATGGCGGCCTACTGGCTTCGCTGATCGACTGCCACTGTACCGGTACGGCGGCGGCCGCGATGTACCGCGCCGAGAACCGGCCGATGGACAGCCTGCCGGCCTTCCGCTTTGTCACTGGCGCGCTGCAGGTCAGCTATCTCAAGCCGACGCCGCTCGGCCCGCTGCTGGAAATTCGCGGCCGGGTGAAGCAGATCAAGGGCCGCAAGGTCGTGGTCGAGGCCGCCGTTTACGCTGAGGGCATAGCCACCGCACTCAGCGAAGTCGTCGCGCTGCAGATGCCGGACAGCTTTGCCGAACAGGTAAAATCGCCTTGACCGTACCCGGACAAGTCGTCTCCAAACAGAAACCCATTCCGAAAGCCGTAAGTGAAAAAGAAATACTTGATCATCGTCGTCCTGATCTTTCTGGTCGGCCTGGATTGGTACATCCGCGCGCCCGATGCCACCTCGCGCCAATTGACCAGCGCAATCGAGGCCGGGGGCAGCGAGAAGCTGAAAAACTACCCATACAAGTTCCGGGTTTTGAAGTTCAAGGAGGGCACTGCCTACGTCAGCTCACCGCGCAGCTTCGCCGTACCCGCGTTCAAAGCGCTGGCGGTGCTCTATCCCGATCTGAACACCAAAAACCCCGACAATCCGGACTTCATTGCCGCGCAAAAGCTGCTGGCCGAAGTCCAATCTGAAGCCGGCGCCATCGTTCAGGCCCAGCCCGGCGTCAAACAGGTCCGCTGGGAAATCGACCGCGACTGGCTGAGCGCCCATCACATCGACGTACCTTGAGGCCTGCGTGAAGGCACCGAGGCGATCCGATCAGTGCTTCACTTGCAACTTCCGGTACAAGGTGCGCTGGCTGACCCCCAGTTGTCCGGCCAGTGCCAACAGATCGCCGTCAGCGCGGGCTTTCGCCCAGTCAAGGTAGCGCCTTTCCAGGGTGTCAAGAGCGACCACCTCGCCCACCAGAAACGCGTCACCTGCAGCGGATATCGCCGGCGGCACATCCTCCGCCATTTCCGTCAGGTGCGCGCGGTCGATGTTGTCGCCATCGGCGAGCAGCGTCGCTCGTTCGATCAGGTTGCGCAGTTCACGGATGTTGCCGCTATAGCGACGTCCGGAGAGCCATTCGAGCGCGGACTGGGTGAACTTGCGGTCGAATTTTCGATCCACCCGTTCGAGCAGCGACGCAGCCAGCAGCGGGATATCGTCGGCCCTTTCGTGCAGGGCCGGCATGCGGACCGGAAAGGTATTGATCCGGAAATATAGGTCGCGGCGAAAGATTTCGGCCTGCACCATCGCCTGCAGATCACGGTGAGTCGCCGTAATCAGCCGGAAATCGGCAGGCAGCCAGTCAAGGCCGCCAACCCGGCGATAGGTTCCGGTTTCGAGCAGGCGTAACAGCTTGACCTGAAGCGACAGCGGCAACTCACCTATTTCGTCGAGGAACAGCGTGCCACCGCTGGCCGCCTCGACCAACCCCTGCTTGCGGTGAGTGGCGCCCGTGAAGGCACCCTTTTCATAACCGAAAAGTTCGCTTTCGAACAACGTTTCTGTCATTCCGGCGCAGTCGACCGCAACGAACGGCCCGTCCACGCGGGGGCTCGCTTCATGGATGGCATGGGCGACCAGTTCCTTGCCGGTACCCGTTTCACCGAGCAACAATACGGCGGCGTCGGAGGGCGCGACGCGCAGCACCTTTTCCAGCATCGCAACGAAAGCCGGCGAACGTCCCACCAGCCCTTGCGCCGCTGCCCGGCTACTGGCCTGGCGAACGACGCGCATGGTTTCGACAAAATAGACGATCTGCCCCTGATCGTCGCGAATCGGCGTCGTTTCGACATCGACATGCTCCTCGCCGCGCGGCGTGTGGTGAAGATGCAGCACGCGCTGCGGCGCGCCGGCCTCGAGACTTTGCCTGAGCGGGCACGATTCGCCTGCCTGATCGCACGGGACGTCGAAGTGATGCGACACCTCGTAGCAGAAGCGCCCGGCAATCGTCTGGCCAGACCCGAATTCGCTCGTGTAGGCGGCGTTTGCCGCGATGATGCGGTAATCCGCGTCCATCACGATGCGCGGCTCGGGCAGTCCATCGAGGAAGGAAATCAGCTCGCTGAGAAAATGCGAAGTCATGTCAAATTTGTCATCTTTGCCAAATTAATTTGACAATAATGACATAAACGAACAAAAACCGACAACACTACCTCAATCTGCAATAAACAAGGCATTGATTAAATTGAATATTTTTATCTTATCGGAGCTGGCACGCATCTCGCTAATAGTAATTCCGGAAACCGGTGGTCACGCCCATCCACGTCACTCTCCTCCTTGACCTGTGGATCGTCGTTGGCAACGGATTGCAGTCGAGTCGCACTTCCCCCTTGGTTCGCCTCGCAGGCTTGCTTGGTGTACTCGGCAGGTTCGTCGCCAGCCGCGCCGGTTTCCAACTCTTTTCCAAAATAATTCAGGAACCTGATGAGTCAGCCCGTCCCCAACGCCCAGCCCGGCTCACCCGCCCCCGTTTCGTTCTACGAGAAGCGCAAGAAGATTTACGCCAAGGGTGTCCGCGGCTATTTTGACAACTGGCGGATCGCGCTCGTCGTCTTCACCCAGTTGCTCTTCTACGTCAGCCCGTGGCTGGTGTGGAACGACCGCCAGGCGATCCTGTTGCACCTGGTCGAACGCAAGTTCTACATTTTCGGCCTGGTTTTCTGGCCGCAGGATGTCATCTACCTGGCGGCGCTGCTGATCGTTTCGGCCTATGCACTGTTTCTGGTGACCGCCGTCGCCGGCCGCCTGTTCTGTGGTTATGCCTGCCCGCAGACGGTTTATACCCAGATTTTCATGTGGATCGAAAACTGGATCGAAGGCGATCGCAATGCCCGCATGAAACTCGACAAGGCGCCGCTCGACGCCCGCAAGTTGCGCATCAAGGGCACCAAGCATCTGCTTTGGGCCATATTCTCGTTGTGGACAGGGTTCACGCTGGTCGCCTACTTCACGCCGGTGACGGAACTGATGGAATCGGTACGGACCGGCAATCTCGGCGCCTGGGAAATATTCTGGATCTTCTTCTACGGCGGCTTCACCTACCTGTTCGCCGGCTTCATGCGCGAGCAGGTATGCAAGTACATGTGCCCCTACGCACGCTTCCAGAGCGTAATGTTCGACCCTGACACACTGATCATCACCTATGATCCGGCACGTGGCGAAACCCGCGGCGCGCGCAAGAAAGGCGTCGACGCCAAGGCCGCCGGGCTCGGCGACTGTGTAGACTGCGGGCAATGCGTCGTCGTCTGCCCGACCGGCATCGACATCCGCAACGGCCTGCAATACGAATGCATCGGCTGCGCCGCCTGCATCGATGTCTGCGATCAGGTCATGGACAAGGTCGGCCTGCCGCGTGGTCTGATTCGCTACTCGACAGAAAATGCGATTGCCCAGCAGCTCGGCAAGAAGGAAATCCTCGGCCACATCGTCCGCCCGCGCATCCTGCTCTACACGGCCATCCTGTTGCTCATTACCGGCCTTTCGGTGTGGTTCCTGGCGCACCGCATTCCGCTCAAGGTGGACATCATCCGCGACCGCTCGACACTGGCCCGCGAGGCCGACGACGGCCGGATCGAAAACGTCTTCATGTTGCAGAT
>CAZGPO010000199.1:0-4420 GCA_964527745.1 uncultured Dechloromonas sp. | reverse complement strand
CCTTGTCGGCAATGATGAACGACGAATAAAAACCGACGCCGAACTGGCCGATCAGATGCGCATCCTTGGCCTGATCGCCGGTCAGCGCCGAGAAGAACTCCTTGGTCCCGGACTTGGCAATGGTGCCGAGATGCTCGACCGCTTCGTCGCGAGTCAGGCCGATGCCGTTGTCGGAAATGGTGATGGTGCGCGCATCCTTGTCGAAGGCCACGCGGATCTTCAGGTCGGCATCGTCACCATAGAGCGCGCCATTATTCAACGCCTCGAAGCGCAGCTTGTCGCAGGCATCGGAGGCGTTCGAAATCAGTTCGCGCAGGAAAATCTCCTTGTTGCTGTACAAGGAGTGAATCATCAGGTGCAACAGTTGTTTTACTTCAGCCTGGAAACCCAGGGTTTCGCGGTTGTGTTCCGCGGTAGCCGACTCGGACATGCCAAAACTCCCATTCAAAGCAAAAGGTGGAATGGCAGATGGGGACGGCCCGCCGGATTTCAAGTCACTCGATGGCTGCGTAGACCACTTCGACAATGTCGATCTCGCGGATGCCGACCGGACTCTGGAAGCGCACGGTATCGCCTTCGCGTGATTTGATCAGCGCCCGTGCCAGCGGCGAGATCCAGCTGATGCGCCCGCGCGCGACGTCGGCTTCATCGACACCGACGATGGTGTAGGTGTTTTCCAGTCCGTCCGCCTCGGCGACGGTGATGCGGGCGCCGAAGAAAACCTGATCGTTGTCGCCCTGGCGCAGCGGGTCGACGACTTCGGCAAGTTCCAGGCGCTTGGTCAGGAAACGGATGCGGCGGTCGATTTCGCGCAGGCGGCGCTTGCCGTAGATGTAGTCGCCGTTCTCGGAACGATCGCCGTTGGAGGCGGCCCAGGCGACGACCTCGACCACCTGCGGTCGTTCGCGCTTGACCAGGTGTTCCAGTTCATCCTTGAGCCGGGCATGGCCGGCCGGCGTGATGTAGTTGCGCGTTCCGGCGGGAAGTTTCAGCGCGGGTTCGAGTTCTTCGTCGTCATCGCCGTCGCCCTCGCGGACAAACGCCTTGTTCATCAGTAACCGATGCTGTAGTTCTCGACATCGACGCGAATCAGGTCGCGCCCGAGCAACGAGCCGGTATTCTTGGCAAACTGCTCGGCCCAGCCCTGCTGATCGCGGAAGCGCGCTTCGCCGGCATATTTGGCAACACTCAGGATACGGTCGACAGCCAGAATCTTGCCGGTCGGCGTCGCCACATCGCACTCGAGCGCGTCGAATTCATGGCTCAGCCACTGGCGTGCTTCATCGGGCGGCGTGCCGCCGATGACCTTGTACTCGTATTCCTTGTCCCGACCGAAGGTGACGATGACGTGATGCCACATTTCTCTCTCCCGCCAAAAAGCGTTTCGGTTATTCTAGCAAAACATCGCAGGTTGCAATGAAGAGGCCATGACAATGCATACGCTCGACGACGACAAGCTTGCCGACATTCGCCACCAGTTGCATGAACTGCAGATCGAACATCGCGACCTCGATCTCGTCATCGCCCACCTGTCCGACCATCCGCCGCCCGACGAATTGCTGGTCCGGCGGCTCAAGAAGCGCAAGCTGGCGCTCAAGGACCGCATCCTGATGCTCGAAGTGATGCTGGTACCCGATATTCCAGCCTGATTTACCGCTTGTTTTCCTGTTTACCGCGTCAGACCAGCATGCCGCGAATCATGAAATAAACCATCGCCGCCATCAGCGCCGAGGCGGGCACGGTAATGATCCAGGCGGCGGCGATCTTGATCAGTTGCGAGCGCTTGACCAGTTCCTTGCGATAGACCCTGCGCAACCCCTTGCGCTCGAATTTCGAGAAATGTGCCGGATCCTCCAGCAGCTTGGACTGCATTTTCAGCGCTTCGACCATCCGCCCCTTTTCATCGACCGACGCTTTCTTGAAGCGCGCCAGAAAGGCATTGATCGCTTCGAGATCCCCTTCCGGATGGTGTTGACGGATCTCGTCCTCCATCCGCGCGTAGTTGGCTTTCAGATATTCGCGCAGGAAGCCGACGCCGAAGACGCCGCCGACGGCGATGTGCGTCGAACTGACCGGCAGGCCGAGCTGGCTGGCGACGATGACGGTAATTGTCGCCGCCATGGCGATGCAGTAGGCGCGCATCTTGTCGAGTTCAGTAATTTCCGAACCAACTGTACGGATCACCTTGGGGCCGTACAGCCAGAGTCCGAGCGAAATGCCGACGGCGCCGACGATCATCACCCAGGACGGAATCGCCGCCTTGCTGGTGGCATCGCCGCCCTTGCCGAGGACATCGGCGATCGCCGCCAGCGGGCCGATCGCGTTGGCGACGTCGTTGGCGCCGTGGGCGAAACTGAGCAGCGCCGCCGAAAAGATCAGCGGTACGGTAAACAGCGCATTGACCCCTTCCTTGCTGTTGACGATCCGGTGCGCACGGCCGGCCAGCACCGGACGCACGATGGCGAAGGTCAGCACGCCAACACCAATGCCGCTGAGCGACGCCACCATGAAGCTGATTTTCCAGAGCTTGTTCAATCCCTTGAGCATCAGGTAGGCGGTGAACGTGGCTGCCATCAGGCCGACCAGAATCGGCACCATGCGCACAGCGGCGGCGACCATGTCCTGCTGGTATGTGATGCTGCGCTTGATCAGGTAAAGAAAACCGGCGGCGAACAGACCGCCGAGAACCGGCGAAATGACCCAACTCGCGGCGATGGTCCCCATGGTTCCCCAATTGACGATGTCGAACCCGGCCGCGGCGACGCCAGCACCGAGGATGGCGCCGACAATCGAATGCGTGGTCGACACCGGCGCCCCGACCGCCGTCGCCACATTCAGCCAGATCGCCCCGGCGAGCAAGGCCGCCATCATCAGCCAGACGAATGAGTCGCCGTGCAGGGTGCCCGGATTGATAATGCCGCTGCGGATCGTCGTCACCACTTCGCCGCCGGCTATGATCGCTCCCGCCGCTTCAAAAACCGCTGCGATGAACAACGCACCGCCCAGGGTCAGAGCCTGCGACCCGACCGCCGGCCCGACATTGTTGGCGACGTCGTTGGCGCCGATATTCATCGCCATATAGCCGCCGATCATCGCTGCGATGACCAGCAAGACCCCGCCGCGCCCGCCGTCGAGCGTCGAGGCATAGAGCATGATACCGACGATGAAGATGAGGCCGATACCGAGCCGGAACAGTTCGCTCTTGCCCGCCTGGGTTGCCTTCTCGATATTGTCGATGTGCTTGAATTCCATTTTGCTTCTCCCTTGTCGCCGGCGCGGACGAACCTTATTGTTTCATAATTATTACGATTTGATGACGTATCCGGGTTTCGTCGCCTCTGTTTTTTGCGGCCCAGGAGGCGCTGACCGGCGGTTAAAATGGGGCATGCCTGACCAGCAATTTTCAGAAAACGCCTTCGGCGACCGCTTCCATCTCGACGACCTGCCGCTGCCGCGTCCTGCCCGTGGCTACGCCGTGCAGATGCTCGACACCGACACCCTGCTCGACCGCAATTCAGGTGGTTTTCTGGCCGTCCGCTCGGCGCAACTCGACGGCCTATTCGCCACCTTCGACGAAGCCTACGCGGCTGCCCGGCACTGGGTCGCAGTCAATTGTGCGAATGCTGATGAACACCGGCTGGCGATCGTCCCGGCCGGATACGACGACCGCCTGCAGCGCCACGTACTGATTTACGGCGTGCTCTGCGGTCAACCCTGAAAAACCGCCAAATTCCGGAGAACACCATGTCCAGTCCGTTCAACCCTCGCCCGCTTGGCCGCAGCACGCTCACCGTGCCCGATGTCTGCCTCGGCACCATGACCTTCGGCGAGCAGACCGGCGAGGCCGACGCCCACAGCCAGCTCGATTACGCCCTGGCCAACGGCGTCAATTTTCTCGATACCGCCGAGATGTACGCCGTGCCGCCGCGCGCCGAAACCTTTGGCGCCTCGGAAGCCATCGTCGGGCGCTGGCTCAGGCGCCAGCAGCGCGAGCAGATCGTCGTCGCGACCAAGGTAGCCGGCCCCTCACGCAACCTCGACTGGATCCGCAACGGCCCGCCGGCGCTTGACCGCGCCAATATCCGCGCCGCCATCGACGGCTCGCTGCAACGCCTGCAGACCGACTACATCGACCTCTACCAGTTGCACTGGCCGGAGCGCAACCAGCCGATGTTCGGCCAGTGGCAATACGATCCGGCCAAGGAGCGCACCTGCACGCCGATTCGCGAACAACTCGACGTCCTCGCCGAACTGGTCAGGGAAGGCAAGGTACGCGCCATCGGGCTGTCCAACGAACATCCATGGGGCATCATGCAGTTCGTTCGCCTCGCCGACCAATTCGGCCTGCCGCGCGTGTTGTGCACACAGAATGCCTACAGCCTGCTCAACCGGACCTTCGAAACCGCGCTCGCCGAAGTCT
>CAZGPO010000198.1:0-4449 GCA_964527745.1 uncultured Dechloromonas sp. | reverse complement strand
GTGTGGATCGACATCAGGATGCCGATGCCGACGAACAGCGTGACCAGCGCCGTACCGCCGTAACTCATGAAGGGCAGCGGGACACCGACCACCGGCAGGATGCCGCTGACCATGCCCATGTTGATGAAGGCGTAGGTGAAAAAGCCGAGCGTGATGGCGCCGGCCAGCAGGCGCGCGAACATGGTCTGGGCGCCCGCGGCGATCATCATGCCGCGACCGATCAGCAACGTGTAGAGAAAGACCAGAACGACGTTGCCGACGAGGCCCCATTCTTCGGAGAAGACGGCGAAGATGAAGTCGGTGTGCTTTTCGGGAATGAATTCGAGATGTGTCTGGGTGCCGTGCAGATAGCCCTTGCCGAAAGTGCCGCCGGAACCGATGGCGATGGTCGACTGGATGATGTGATAGCCGGAACCGAGCGGGTCGGTGGTCGGGTCGATCAGGGTCAGGATGCGCTTGCGCTGGTAGTCGTGCAGCATGCCCCAGAGCAGCGGCGCGGCGGCACCGGCGGCGGCGATCAGGCCGACGATGATCTTCCACGGCAGGCCGGCGAAGAAAATCACGAAAAAGCCGGCGCTGCCAACCAGCAGGGCGGTGCCGAGGTCGGGCTGCTTGGCGATCAGGCCGAAGGGCACCGCGAGCAGGATGACCGCGACGATGAAGTGGCGGGCGCGCAGCGTGGCTTCGTATTTGTGGAAATACCAGGCGAGCATCAGCGGCATGGCGATCTTCATGATTTCCGACGGCTGGATACGGGTGAAGCCGATCGGCAACCAGCGTCGGGCGCCGTTGATCTTGACGCCGAACAGAAAGACGGCGATCAGCAGCAGCAGGCCGACCACGTAGAGCGGAATCGCGAAGCGCATCAACCGATGCGGCGGCAGGCGGGCGATGAACCACATGACGACCAGCGCGATACCCATGTTGCCGGCCTGCGACAGCAGGCGGTGGCTGCTGTCGAGGGTTGCCGAATTGACCGTCGCCAGGCCGGCCGCCATGATGGTCAGCGTGATCAGCAGCAGGGGAAAGTCGATATGGGCGATCAACTCGCGTCCGCTGCGCCTGAGGGTGCTGACGATGTCGATCATGGTTCGGCGTCCGCCTCGACGGCGGCAGCATCTTCCCTGGCAGCGCCTTCTGGCAGCTTGCCCAGCAGATAGTAGTCGAGGACCATGCGGGCGATCGGCGCCGCCGACTGCGCCCCGAAACCGCCGTTTTCGACCAGCACCGCGAGGGCGATGGTCGGCTTGTCGGCCGGTGCGAAGGCGATGAACAGCGCGTGGTCGCGCAGTTCCTTCTTGATGGCATGGGCCTTGTATTCCGCGCCTTTCAGCGAATAAACCTGGGCCGTTCCCGTCTTGCCGGCCGCGACGTAGGGGGCGCCGGCGAAGGCGCGGGCACCGGTGCCTTCCTTGTTGACGCCGACCATGGCCCGCCGAATCACGTCGATGTTCTGCTGTTTCAGCTTCAGGTCGCGAATTGGCTGCGGTTCGATTGGGCGCTTCTCGCCGGTCTTGGCGTTGATGATCTCCTTGACCAGGTGCGGGCGGAACATGACCCCGTTGTTCGCCACGACGGCGGTCGCCTGGGCGAGCTGAATCGGTGTGTAGGCATTGTAGCCTTGGCCGATGCCGATCGAAATCGTCTCGCCGGCGTACCATTTCTGCTGCTCGGGCTTTTTGAAACGCTGCTTTTTCCATTCCGGCGACGGCAGGACACCTTTCGATTCGCCGGAATCGTCCTTGCCGAGGTCGACCCCGGTGCGCTGGCCAAGGCCGAGGGAACCCATGAACTTGGCGATGTTGCCGATCCCCATGTCGTTGGCCAGCATGTAGTAATAAGTATCGCAGGACTGGACGATGGATTTGTACATGTCCACGCTGCCGTGTCCGCCCTTCTTGTCATCGCGGAAGGTGTGGTTGCCGAAGTTGTAGAAGCCGGGGTCGCTAATCGCCTGTTGCGGCGTGCGCTTGCCCATCTCCAACGCCGCTAACGCCATGAAGGGCTTGAAGGTCGAACCGGGTGGATAGGCACCATTGATCGTCCGGTTGATCATCGGCCTGTCGGGATGTTCGTTCAGTTCCTTCCAGTTTTCCGAGGTTATGCCGTCGACGAACAGGTTGGGATCGTAGGTCGGCGTCGAGACCATGGCCAGGATGCCGCCGGTCGCTGGTTCGATGGCGACCAGCGCACCCTTACGGTCGCCGAAGGCCTGCTCGGTGATTTCCTGCAGCCTGGTATCCAGGGTCAACTGCAGATTGTTGCCGGAAACCGGCGGGATTCGCTTCAGGCTGCGTACCGCCCGCCCGCCGGCATCGATCTCGACTTCCTCGTAGCCGGTTTCGCCGTGCAGTTCGAACTCGTAGTGCTGCTCCAGTCCGGTCTTGCCGACATGGTCGGTGCCCTTGTAATTGGCCTGTTGTCCTTCTTCTTCGATCCATGTCAGATCGCGGTCGGTGATGCGGCCGATATAACCGGTGACATGCGACGCCACCTTGTTCAACGGATACTGGCGGAACAGTCTGGCCTTGACCTCGACGCCGGGGAAGCGATAACGCTGGGCAGTGAATTTGGCCACTTCATCGTCGCTGAGGCGGGTGCGGATGGGCACTGACTCAAAATTCTTCGCTTCGTCGAGCAACCGCTTGAAGCGCTTGCGATCTTTGGGCTGGATGTCGATCACCTCGGCCAGGGCGTCGATGGTCGTTTCCAGGTCATTGGTCTGAGAAGGAGTGATTTCCAGCGTGAAGGCCGAATAATTGTGGGCCATGACCACGCCGTTACGGTCCTGGATGACGCCACGGTTGGGAACGATGGGGATCAGCGTGATCCGGTTGTCGTCGGCGCGCGTCCGGTAGACTTCGTGCTGGATGAACTGCAGCCATGTGAAGCGGCCGATCAGGGCGCCGAACAGGATCAGTACGACGAGTACGGCGATGACGAGACGGAAGCGGAAGCGTTCGCGGTCGAGATCGGCGTTGTGAAAGTCATTCATCGCTGTTTTTCGTCAGATCGGACGGTCCGGATTTTGCTCGACAGGCCGGTACTGCGGCAGCAGCAGGATGAAGGTAAGCGGTATCCACAGCAGGCTGCCGATCACCGGGCCGACAAAATAGTCCCAGCCGGGGAAACTCGCGCCGACGGCAAGGCGCATCAGCATCTGGATGACCTCGGTCAGCAGCAACAACGGCAGCACCTGCAGCGCCTGCTGATGCAGCGGAAACCATAGCAAGCGGCGCGACAGGGCAGCCGAGGCGAAGGCGAGGAGCACGTAGGCGAAACCGTGCTGACCGAGCACTGCGCCATCGGCGACATCCATCAGCAAGCCGAGAATGAAAGCCCAGCCCATGCCGACCCGACGGAACTCGCGTACGCTCCAAAAACAGAGCACCAGCGCCACCCAGTCCGGCATGCCCGGCCAGTGGGCGGTAGGCAAAAAATTGAGCAGCAGGGCAAAGACCAGGCTCAGGTAGATGAACCACGGACGGACTGGCAGCAGGATGCGCGATGAAAGGAAGGTCGCTTGCATCAGTTTCCTTTTGTCTTGCGTTGTTTCTTGGGGCGCAGACCCGCTGGCTTGTCGCTGCCGTCGGTGCCGCGCACCTGGGCTTCGGGCGGCGGTGGCGGCAAGGGCTGGCGCGGATCGAGAATCATGACCTCGCCGAAATTTTCAACGCCGGCAACTGGTTCCCCAAAAATTCGGGCGAACGAGTAAGCGCTGTCGCGTTCGATATTGACGACTTTCGCGACTGGATAACCTTGCAGATAGACGCTGTCGAGGCCCGAGGTGACCAGCAGGTCGCCGACCTGAACGTCGGCGTTGGCGGGCATGTAGCGCAATTCCAGCTGCCCGTTGTCGAGGCCGAAGACGACCGAGCGCTGGCCGGTACGGATGATCTGGACAGGAACCGCCTGGTCCTTGTCGGTAATCAGCGTGATCTCGGACGAAAACGGAAAAACCCGCGTGACCTGACCGACGACGCCGGCCTCGTCGATTGCCGGCTGACCGGCAACGATGCCCGAATGCTGTCCCTTGTCGACGATGACCTTGCGCGAGAACGGATCGCGTGCCGTATAGAGGATTTGCGCCACCTGCCCCTTGGCGCTTTCGCGCTCCTTGACGACCAGCAGCCTGCGCAAGCGCTCGTTTTCGGCCTCCAGTTGTCCGAGCCGCAGCAGGTCGGGGGCGTTGTTCAGCTTGGCATGGCGCAACTCGTCATTCTCGCGTTGCAGCGACTGCATGCCTTCGAGATAGTTGCGCGCGTAATCGACCAGGCTGCCCGGCGTTTGTGCGATGCGCTGCACCGGGTCGACGACCAGTGCGATACTCTGCCGGAGCAGATCGAGACTGCGAAAGCGCAGGTCTACGACAAATATGGCCAGTGAAAGCAGGATGTAGAAAGTCAGAAGGGCCAGCGGTGCTGGCCCTCTCTTGAAGAAAGGCGGCGG
>CAZGPO010000197.1:0-4499 GCA_964527745.1 uncultured Dechloromonas sp. | reverse complement strand
TCTACCAACTGAGCTACAGCCGCCGTCGAAGAAGGCGCGCATTGTAGCGAACATTTCCGGTCGCTGTCCATACATGAGCGATCTTTGCCTCAAACTGCAACCATGTAATATTCATGTAGTCAGATTGCGGAACATGCGCGGCTTCCGGCCCAGCCGGATGTAAGAAATGGCAACCCGCCACGACTAAGATAAAACCATCCCCGGAGAACAACGATGCGCGACACCTTTCCCCTGCTGGCCAAAACCGATTTTCCGGCGCTTCGCCGCGGCCACCTGGAAACACTGCAGGCGAATCTCGGCTATCGCTGCAACCAGTCCTGCTTTCATTGCCATGTCGCGGCCAGCCCCAAGCGTACCGAGGAAATGAGCTGGGAAACGATGGAAACCTTGCTCGCCTTTGCAGCCCACCACAGCATCAAGAAACTGGATCTGACCGGCGGCGCTCCCGAGCTGAATCCCAACTTTCGGCGCCTGGTGGTCGCGGCCCGCCAAATGGGCATGCGCGTCATCGATCGCTGCAACCTGACCATCCTGAGCGAACCGGGTCAGGAAACGCTGGCCGACTTCCTGGCCGAGAACGAGGTCGAGATTGTCGCCTCGCTGCCCTGCTACCTCGAAGAGAACGTCAATGGACAACGCGGCGATGGCGTCTTCAAGGCCAGCCTGACCGGGCTGCGCCGCCTGAACGCACTCGGTTACGGTCAACCGGAAAAAAGCCGTATTTTGAATCTGGTCTACAACCCACTCGGCTCCAGCCTGCCGCCCGATCAGGTCAAACTGGAGCAGGCCTACAAGGAACAACTGGCGACCCGTTACGGAATTGTTTTCAACCAGTTGTTCGCGCTGACCAACATGCCGATCCAGCGTTTTGGCAGCCAGCTGGTGTCGCGCAACGAGTTCCACGGCTACATGTCGCTGCTCAAGGGGGCCTTCCGGGCGGAGAACCTGGCCGGCGTGATGTGCCGGACGCTGCTTTCGGTTGGCTGGCAGGGCGAGGTTTTCGATTGCGACTTCAACCAGATGCTAAATTTGCCGCTCGGCGGCGAACCGGGCCGACCGGTTTTTCTGGCCGAACTGCTGGATCAGGATCTCGCCGGCCGCCCGATTCGCATCGCCGACCATTGCTACGGCTGCACCGCCGGCCAGGGCAGCAGTTGCGGCGGGGTACTGGAGCATGAAGCGGCCGCCGAGCCTGTCGAAGCGCACTGAAAATTCCAACAATATACAAGGCTCCCCGATGAAACTACTTACCCGCCTGTGCGCCCTGCTCGCCGCATCGCTTGTCGCCGCTACCGCGTTTGCCACCGAACCGCCGCTGAAACTCGGCGTCGGCCTGTTCCAGCCCGACCGAGAAAAGAACGACGCCACCTATCGCCCGCTCGCCCAGTACCTGGCGGTCAAACTGAATCGCCCGGTCGAATTGCGTACCGTCGATAGCTGGGAAGGGCTTGCCAAATCGCTGGCCAACGGCGAAACCGATCTCGCCCTGATGGGGCCGTGGGGCTATGTGCTGGCCAATCACCAGGCCGGCGCGCAGGTGATTTCGACCATCCTCTACGACGGCAAGCCCGAATATTTCGCGATCATGATCACTCACCCGAATTCGGGCATCGAAAAGCCGGCCGACCTCAAGGGCCGGACCTTCGCCTTCGGCGACAAGGGCTCGACCTCGGGTTATCTGATCCCGCTACATTACCTGATGACGCAGGGCATCACGCCGGAAAGCTATTTCAGCAAGGTGGTACATACCTCGCACCAGGCGATCGAAACCCAGGTCACGCAGGGTGTGCTCGATGCCGGCGCCGACTACAATCGCAACCGGAACGCGATGATCGAGCAGGGGTTGATCAAGCCCGAATTGTCGAAAATCATCTGGACTTCCGACCCGCTGCCGAACGATGCTTTCGCCGTCAGCAAGACGCTGGCCGGCGATGCGGCGCTGATCGGGCAGTTGCAGGATGCCTTGAGCAGCATCGGCGACGCCCTGAAGACCGACCCCAGGCTGTTGCCGCCGCACTACACCGGCTTTGTCAGCAAGGACAACCGTTTCTACAAGCCGATCCGCGACGCCGGACTGGCAACCGGCAAGCTGCAGGCCAGATAATGCTCGTCCCGGCCCTGAGCAGCCGCGCCCTCGACCGCTTTGGCGGGCGGCTCGGCTTTCTCGGGCTGACCCTGCTCTATCTGCTGCTGATTGCCGCCTGCCTCGGCTCGCTGGCGCGCGAAGGCGAATTGTCTTTCGGCCGCAATCCGGTGGCCAACCTGCTGAAGACCGCCGGGGAATTCGCCCGGCCAAGTTTTCTCGACGCCTGGTTCGGCAACCCGCATCTCGAATACCGCAGCGACGACGGGACCGTGCTGCGTACCGAGAACCGCCAGACGGTCGAGCGCGATTATCTGGCCGGACTCGGCCGGGCAACCTGGACGACGATCCGCATCGCCACCCTCGGCTCGCTGCTCGGCGCCCTGCTCGGCCTGCCGCTGGCCGTGCTGACCGCGCGCAACCTGGCGGCGCCGAGGCCGCTGGCCTGGCTGGCCAAGGGGGTACTCGACGTCGCCCGCTCGATTCATACGCTGGTCTTCGGGCTGGTGCTGGTCGGCATCGTCGGCCTCGGGCCGACCGCCGGCATCCTCGCCATCGGCCTGCACTCGATGGGCAGTTACGGCAAGCTCTTTGCCGAGGCCATCGAGTCGCTCGACATGGCCGCCATCGATGCCGTGCGCGGCGTCGGTGCCGGGCCGGCACAGGTATTTTTCAATGCCGTCTGGCCGACGGTGCTGCCGCAATTCGTGTCCAGCCATCTCTATATCTGGGAATTCAACATCCGCGATTCGACCATTCTCGGCCTGATCGGCGCCGGCGGGCTCGGCCTGCTGATCACCGAAGCGACCGCGCTTTTCCAATGGGGCCGGCTGTCGACCGTGCTGCTCGTCGTTGTCGCGCTGGTCGTTTCCTTCGACGCGCTGAGCCGGCGCATCCGGGCGGCGCTGGCATGAACCGGCCGGTCGGGATCGCGCTGGAGGCCGTGCGCTGCAGTGCCGGCAGCCAAGATCTGCTTACCATCGACAGCCTCACCATCCGCCAGGGCGAGCGGGTCGCGCTGGTCGGCCACAACGGCGCCGGCAAATCGACCCTGTTGCGCCTGCTCAGCGGCTTCATGACGCCCACTCAGGGCAACGTGAGGGTTTTCAGCCATGATCTGGGCCAGCCGCTGCCGGCCCACGAACTGCGCGCCCTGCGTCGTGAAGTCGGACAGGTCATGCAAGGCCTGCATCTGGTGGCCCGCCTCAGCGCACTCGACAACGTACTGATCGGCAGCCTCGGTCGCGTCGGCGGCTGGCGAAGCTGGACGCGCTGTTTTCCGGCCGATGAAATCCACCGTGGCGAAGCGGCACTGCACGCCGTCGGCATGCTGGCCCGCGCCGCGATCCGGGCCGACCGGCTGTCGGGCGGCGAACGCCAGAAAGTCGCCATCGCCCGCCTCTTGATGCAAGGCCCCGGCTTGATCCTGGCCGACGAACCGACCGCTGCCCTCGATCCGTCGGCGGCCGTCGACGTCTGCGGCCTGTTGCGCGAAGCCGCCGCTACGGCGACACTGATCACCGTCGTCCATACGCCAGCGCTGCTGCCGCTGCTTGCCGAGCGGGTGATTGGCCTCAAGCAGGGGAAAATCGCCTTCGATTTGCCGATTGCTGCGGTCAACGCCGAAAAGCTGGCAAATCTGTATCGGCCTGCTGGCGAAAGCGCAGACCGGCACGGGCCGTCCGTTCCCGATCAGCACCGCGTCACCGGACAGGAAGTCTTTTCATGAGCGAAGCAGCCGGGCGCGCCTGTCCGCTGCGCTACCGCTACGGTGCCGAAGCGATCGCCCGCGCGCCGGTCAGCGTCGCCGAAACGCTCTATGTCGTCGGCGGACTCTACGGCAACCTGCCTGCACTGGCGACCATCGAGGCGATGGCGGCAGCAGAGCCGGGGCCGGTCAACATCATCTTCAACGGCGACTTCAACTGGTTCAATATCGACGATGCCGGTTTTGCCGAGATCAACCGGCGCGTTCTGGAGCACCGGGCGATTCTCGGCAATGTCGAGGCCGAACTGGGCGCCGATGGCGCTGACGCCGGCTGTGGCTGCGCCTACCCGGCGCAGGTCGATGATGCCGTCGTCGCGCGATCCAACGCGATTCATGCCCGGCTCAAGGCGACCGCCGCCCGCCATCCACAGTTGGTCGAGCGGCTGGCCCGATTGCCGATGTTTGCCCGCTTTGTCGTCGGCGACTGCCGTATTGGGATTGTGCATGGCGATGCCGATTCACTGGCCGGCTGGCAATTCGCCGTCGACATGCTGGATGCGCCCGGCAATCAACCGTGGCTGGCCGACGTTTTCACGCGCGCGGAGGTCGACCTCTTCGCCAGCAGCCACACCTGCCTGCCCGCCCTGCGCCACTGTGGCGAGGCGGGCCTCGTCATCAACAACGGAGCGGCCGGCATGCCGAACTTCA
>CAZGPO010000196.1:0-4519 GCA_964527745.1 uncultured Dechloromonas sp. | reverse complement strand
CAGGCATAAAGGTGTCGAATCCACTTTCTTCAGGCGCGGCGACCGCTTCATGGTGCGCACCGACGGCCCCGACGGCAAGCTTGCCGACTACGAAATCGCCTACACCTTCGGCGTCTATCCGCTGCAGCAATACCTGATCCCTTTTCCCGGCGGGCGTTACCAGGCACTGCCGATCGCCTGGGATGCCCGGCCGCAGGGTCAGGGCGGCCAGCGCTGGTTCCACCTGCAGCCTGGCGAGAAGCTCGACCACAAGGACCCGCTGCACTGGACCGGGCGCTACCAGAACTGGGCGCTGCAATGCGCCGAATGCCATTCGACCGACCTGAAGAAGGGCTATGACGCGGCCAGCGATACCTACAAGACGACCTACAGCGAAATCAACGTCGCCTGCGAGGCCTGCCACGGCCAGGGTTCCCGGCATGTGGACTGGGCGCGGGATGCCAAGGCGCCCTATGATGCCCACGGCGACAAGGGCCTGCCGGCGCTGAACAGCCGCTGGAAAGAAGCGTGGCAATTCCCGGCGAGCGACGCCCGCTTTGCCGTGCGCGACAAGCCGGCCGATCCTGCCGGCATGAACACCTGTGCCGCCTGCCACGCCCGCCGGGCGACGCTGAGCGAGGCGCGCAAGGCCGGCGCACCGCTGGAGGACAGCCACCGCCTGGCCATGCTGACAGCACCCAATTACCACGCCGACGGCCAGCAGCGCGAGGAGGTCTATGTCTGGGCTTCCTTCCTGCAGAGCAAGATGCACCAGAACGGCGTCACCTGCATGGACTGCCACGAGCCGCATTCGCTGAAATTGCGCGCCGAGGGTAATGCGCTGTGCACGCGCTGCCACAATGCCGCCGAGTTCGATCTCCCCAAACACCACCGGCATGTTGCCGGCGGCAAGGGCGCCCAGTGCGTCACCTGCCACATGCCGACGCAGAACTACATGGTGATCCATGCCCGCCAGGATCACAGCCTGCGCGTCCCGCGTCCCGATCTGTCGCAGTCGCTCGGCAGCCCGAATGCCTGTACCCAGTGTCACACGGACAAAAAGCCAGTATGGGCGGCGAGTGCCATGGACAAGTGGTACGGCAAGGCATGGCGGGAACGCCCACACTACGGCACGACGCTGCATGCCGGCGAGACGCGCGGCGCGCTGGCCTTGCCCGGCTTGCTCGAACTGGCCGCCAGCCCTACAGCGCCGGCGATCGTCCGGGCGACTGCGGCGACGCTCGCCCAGCCTTACGCCAACCCGGGCACGCTGCCGGCAACGCGGACATTGCTGCAGGATGCCGACCCCTCGGTGCGCATTGCGGCGCTCGGCCTGCTGGCGCCGCTCGACGTGCCGGACCGGGTAGCGGGCGCGGCGCCTTTGTTAAACGATCCGGTGCGCGGGGTGCGCATCGAGGCGGCCAGCGTTCTCGCCGATGTGCCCGACAGCCAGCTTCCCGAAGGCAAGTGGGCTGCCCGCCAGAACGCCTTGCAGGAATACGAGGCGTCGCTGGCACAGGAAGCCGACTGGCCGGCGACCAACGTCAATCTCGGCAACCTGCGCCTGCGCCAAGGCCGGATCGATGAGGCGGTGGCCGCCTACGAGCGCGCCATCAGGCTCGACCCCCGTTTCGCCGGCGCCTATATCAACCTCGCCGATGCCTGGCGCCAGCAGGGGCGCGAACCGGAGGCCGAGAAGGCTCTGCGCCGGGGCTTGGCCGTCATGCCGCGCGATGCCGAACTGCACTACGCGCTGGGTCTGCTGCTGGTGCGTCAGCATGACAACGACGGAGCCCTGCAGGAACTTGTCGAGGCAGCCCGGCTGGCGCCCGACAACGCGCGTTATGCCTACGTCCAGGCCATCGCCCTGCACTCCGCCGGCCGGCGTGACGAAGCGCTGGCCGTACTGCGTAATGCCAACCGGCGCCACCCGGACGACCTCGAAATTCTCGGCGCGCTGATCTCGATCAGCCGCGAAGCCGGCGACCGGCCGGCGGCGCTGCGCTATGCGAAGCAGGCCGCCGCGTTGCTGCCCGACAACGCCGATCTGCAGCGCCTGATGGCGGAACTGGCTGGACGCTGACCGGGTCACCGCGATCAGCGGGCAGCGCCGGGTCAGAACAGGCGCTTGTGCCGCACGGCGCCGGGGGCGTGCGAGAGCAGGGTCGAAAACACCAGAATACCCCAGAAAACCGGCAGCGCAACAGGCGGGTAAAGGGCCATGACGGCGACCAGCGCCAGCTTGACCAGCACGCCGAAGCCGGCGAGCTCCCGTACGTGCGCCGGATTGGCCCAGGCGTCGCCGGCGAACATGCCGATGCCGGAGAGCAGCGTCAGCCAGGCGCCGGTCGTGATCTCGCCGGCGCCAAGCAGCGCCGCGCCGAGCAGGACGATGCCGGCGAGGTGGGCGGTGCGCAGGCTCAGGTTGAGCTGGCGGCGACCGGGGAAATCGCGGACGTTGTCGCGTGGGCGGGGCATGACGAGTGTGCCGGGTGGTAAGATGAACCATTATGTCCGAACTCGAGACGCTTGCCGACCGCCTTGGTCGCGAACTGCTGAATCGCGGGGAATGGCTGGCCACCGCCGAGTCGTGCACCGGCGGCTGGGTCGCCCAGTCGGTCACCGCCATCGCCGGCAGTTCCGCCTGGTTCGATCGCGGCTTCGTCACCTACTCGAACGCCGCCAAGGTCGAGATGCTGGGCGTTCCGGAAACGACGCTGGAGCGCCACGGCGCCGTGTCCGAAGCGACGGCGCGGGCGATGGCGCAGGGCGCGCTGGCGCACAGCCGCGCCGACTGGGCGGTGGCCATCACGGGCATCGCCGGGCCGACGGGCGGCACGCCGGAGAAGCCGGTGGGCATGGTCTGCTTCGCCTGGGCGCAGCGCGATGGCGGCTGCGAGGCCTTGACCTGCCACTTTGCCGGCACCCGCGCCGAAGTGCGCGAGCAGGCCGCGCGCCTGGCCCTGAGCGGCGCGCTCAAACGGGCGATGGCGGCGACCCTGATGGCCTGACGGGCATTGTTGCGGTCGACGCCGGAAAACAGGTGATTTTCGGTTGTCGATCGGTGCCGCTCGGGGCGGCAATAGCCGGGCAACCAGCGTGCAACGTGGCATGACGATCGGAGGTGCACTCATGCGCCAGCTGAAACTGAGCAAGGCATTTACCCTGATCGAACCGGGGCCGGTGGTCCTCGTCACGACCCGTGACGGGGACAAAGACAACATCATGACCATCTCGTGGACCATGGTGGTGGATTTCAAGCCGGTATTCGCGATCACCACGGGGGCCTGGAATCACTCCTACGCGGCGTTGCGCAAGAATCGCGAGTGCGTCATTGCGATTCCCACTGTCGACCTGCTGGACAAGGTGGTTGGAATCGGCACCTGTTCCGGGGCCGATACCGACAAGTTCACCAAGTTCGGGCTGACGCCCGTGCCGTCAATACTCGTCAGGCCGCCCGTGATCAGGGAGCACCTCGCCAACAACGAATGCAGGGGCATCGACCATTACGAAAGGAGAAGCGCACGCTTCACGCCGTCGGTGACGGAACATTCATCGTCGACGGGCGCAAGATCCACCGGAAGAAGATGATGGCGTCCAAGCTCCCGGCGGGTGTCTAGCTGTTCATCGACAGGCTCGAGTCGGCCAGAAAAAACGCTCGGGACATTGGCACAAAGCGGAGTTCGCGCAAAAGGGTACAAGATGACAATCGGTAACGGGACGGGCACAATCTGTACGTCATTGAACGGCGCCGCGCATGACTGCCATCCATTCTCGTCAATATCGTGAGGCTTCTGCTAAGAAGCTGTATTGGTCAGCCCGCCAAGCTGCCGCCTCATCCAGAATATACGGCGCCCCGTCAGCTTATGCGGCAATAATGCCGTCTACTTACGTTGGGCGTATCAAACACGCTTCTCTGAGGGTTTTTGTGATGATTAATGCCCTATGCAATGTTGCTTTGAGTTATTCGCCACAAGATTTCGGGAATTGGTTTTCCGGACTGGGCAATTTCTTGGTTGGCCTCGGCACCATAGGCCTCGCATTTGCAGCGTTGAAAACCATTCCGGATAGATTTGGCAAGAAGTACAAAGACCCCAATCTGGTGGAGCTTTACCAGAAAGTGTTTTATCGAATGTATCGAAATGTCGAAGCAACTCGAGAGGGAATCGTTTTAACTCTTCCGCGTGACATCGAGGCGCTATCCGCACTGATCATCCAACGGTATCCAGAAGCTGGGAGCAAAGATAGTGTTTGCAAATTGCTGGATGATTTGATGCTCGACGACTTTCTAAAGATTACTGAAGGCAACGCCACTGTAATGAAGACAATAAAGTGGGATCCGAAAGACAGAAGTAAACCTGTACCGCCAATAATTGAAGACATTCCGCGTGAGTCAAAGAAATAAAACGCCCAACCCATCATTCCACCGGACGCTGCGCGATAAAGCCGCGCAGCGCCTGTGAATTCAGACGTTAGCCGTGGCTTGTCATCGACATAACCGGGCGTGAGTTACGTCCGTTCCGGTTGTTACGTACACCTG
>CAZGPO010000195.1:0-4564 GCA_964527745.1 uncultured Dechloromonas sp. | reverse complement strand
GAGGGTGACCAGTTGCCCGTTGACCTTGGCGCCGCGGCAGCGATGGCCGAGGTCGGTATGCACGCGGTAGGCGAAGTCGACCGCCGTCGACCCCTGCGGCAGATCGACCACCTTGCCCTGCGGCGTGATGACGTAGAGCGTTTCGTCGAGCGCCGCCTGCTTGTAGTGACTGATCCAGTCCGAGCTGTCGGCGACCTCGTCCTTCCAGGTCAGCAGCTGGCGCAGCCAGGCGATCTTTTCGTCGTAGTCGCTCTCGCTATGGCGCTTGGCGCCTTCCTTGTAGCGCCAGTGGGCGGCGACACCGAGTTCGGCGTGCTTGTGCATGTCCCAGGTGCGGATCTGGATTTCCAGGCTGCGCCCGTCCGGGCAGCGCACGGCGGTATGCAGCGAGCGGTAGTAATTGCCCTTGGGATTGGAAATGTAATCGTCGAATTCCTTGGAAATCGGCGACCACAGGTTGTGCACGATGCCGAGCGCCGTATAACAGTCCTTGAGGTCGTCGACGATGATGCGCAGGGCACGGATGTCATAGACCTCGGAAAACTCGACATCCTTGTTCCGCATCTTGCTCCAGATGCTGTAGATGTGCTTCGGCCGCCCGTAGACTTCGGCCTTTTTGACGCCGGCCGCTTCCAGCTCGGCGCGCACGCTGCCCACCGCGTCGGCGATGAACTGCTCGCGCTCGCTGCGCTTCTCGTCGAGCATTCCGGCAATTTTCTTGTAAATCTCCGGGTGCAGGAAGCGGAAGGACAAGTCCTCGAGTTCCCACTTCAGCTCCCAGACGCCGAGGCGGTTGGCCAGCGGCGAGTAGAGTTCGAGCGTCTCGCGGGCGACCTGGGCGCGCAAATCGTCATCCGGCCGTGCCGCGTAGAAGCGCAGGGTCTGGGTGCGGCTGGCCAGGCGCAGCAAGACGACGCGGATGTCCTCGACCATCGCCAGCAACATCTTGCGCAGCACTTCAACCTGCGCCTTGACTTCGGCCGGATTGCCATCGCCGGCCTCGAGATTGGCCGCGACGAAACCCTTGGTGATCGGCCGCAGCTTGTGCAGGCGGGAAATGCCATTGACCAGATCGGCGACCGGCTTGCCGTAATGTTCCTCGATATGCGCGATGCCTTTTTCGTCGTGTGCCGGTACCGCGAACAGCACCGCCGCCATGCGCGAATCGGCATCGAGTTTCAGCCCGGCGATGATCACCGCCATGCCCAGCGCGTGCGACCAGATACGCTCGCCGCTGCCCAGCACTTCCTCGCCATAGCGTTCCCAGGCGTAGGCCACGGCATCCCGGAGGGCAGCCACTTCGGCGGCGCCAAGGCCTTCGGCAAGGGTGCTGAAAAACTGCTCGAAATCGCTCTGTGCGGCGACGGAATGAACGACGGATACCATGACCGTAATTATACCGTCTGAGCACGGCGCGCCTGCTCAGGCATAATTCGTCCCATGCCCGACCGTTCCAGCCGTTTCTACACCAATCCCTACCTGCTGTTGACCCTGACCGCCCTCTTCTGGTCGGGCAACATGGTCCTTGGCCGTGGTATCCGCGCCGATGTGCCGCCGCTGGCGCTGGCTTTCTGGCGCTGGGCGATCGCCTTCGTGCTGGTCCTGCCGCTCGCCCTGCCGCATTTGCGGAGCCAGTGGCCGCTACTCAAACAAGGCTGGAAAGCCGTGCTGATCCTCGGCCTGATCGGCGTCGGCGGCTACAACACCTTTGCCTACATCGCCCTGCAATACACCTCGGCGACCAACGCGGTGCTGCTCAACTCGTTCATCCCGATCGTCACCATCGCCATTTCCTGGGCCTTTCTCGGCAAGCACCTGAGCCGCCCGCAGGCGATCGGCGTCGCCATCTCGCTGTGCGGCGCGCTGACCATCGTCGCGCGCGGTGATTTTCATGTCCTGGCCCACCTCAACCTGAATGTCGGCGACGCCTGGATGCTGCTCGCCGTGCTGGTCTGGGCCATCTACACGGTCGGCCTCGCCTGGCGCCCGGCCGGCGTGCACCCGATGCTGATGCTCGCCGCGCTGATCGCCGTCGGTCTTGCCGCGCTGTTCCCGGCCTATCTGTGGGAGATGGCGCAGGGCCGACACATCAACGTCCACCTCGGCTCGCTCGCCTCGCTTGCCTATGTCGGCATCTTTCCGAGCTTTCTCGGCTACATTTTCTACAACCGCGGCGTTGCCGAAGTCGGCGCCAGCAAGGCCAGCCTCTTCATCCACCTGATGCCGGTATTCGGCACCCTGCTCTCGGCCGCCTTTCTCGGCGAAATCCCGCTCTGGTATCACTACCTCGGCATCGCCCTGATTTTCACCGGCATCTGGCTGACCATGAGGAAGTGATGGGCTGGCGCGACTGGTTCGGTGGCAAGCGGAAGGCGACGGTTCCCGACGCACTGTGGGCGCAAACGGTCGCTGCGCTGCCCTTTCTGGCAAACCTTGCGGTCGACGAGCAAAAGCGCTTGAAAACGCTGGTCGAGGACTTTCTCGCCGAAAAGGAATTCAGCCCCGCCGGCGGCCTCGAACTGAGCGACGAAATCTGCGTTTCGATCGCCGCCCAGGGCTGCCTGCCGATTCTCGAACTCGGCCTCGCCGCCTACCGGGGCTGGGTCGGCATCGTCGTCTACCCCGACGAATTCGTCGTCGCCCGGCGCATCGAGGACGAGGACGGCGTCGTTCATGAATTCGACGACGTGCTCTCCGGCGAAGCCTGGGAAGGCGGCCCACTGATCATTTCCTGGCACGATGCGCAGATGGCCGGCAGCGGCTACAACGTCGTCATCCACGAATTCGCCCACAAGCTGGACATGCTCAACGGCGAAGCTGACGGCATGCCGGCGCTGCATTCGGGGATCACGCCGGAGGCCTGGGACGACGTCTTCATCGCGGCCTACGACGATTTCTGCCGGCGCGTCGATAGCGGCGAGGAAACCATCATCGATCCCTACGCCAGCGACGCCCCCGCCGAATTCTTTGCCGTGCTTTCGGAAAACTTCTTCGAACTGCCCAATGTCGTCAACCGCGAATACCCGGCCCTCTACGCGCTGCTGCGCACCTACTTTCGGCAGGATCCATTAATTCGCCGTTGAGATTTGCATCTTGATGACCGCGGACCGCTGACGCTTCATTGACCAGCGGCATGCGGCAAATCTGCTGCCACATCGTCATTCGCGCCCTCATTATGAACATCCTGCGCATCGGGAAGTGGCCGTTGTTGCAGTTCAGGCCTTGGTGCTACGGGCTGCGTATAGGTCTTCACAAGACCGCCTTCGATCCGTGCAGACAGGTAATCGACCTCCGCCATCACCCCGGTGGCGCGATCTTCCATCAGCATATGCCATATGTCGTCCAGCGCGGCCGCAAGAATTTCGCGAAGTTGCGCCTCCATTTCCGGACGCGCGCTCTCGTGCGCAATAACTCCGAAGCCCACGGCCCCCAGGGAAATCGCCATGCCAGCGACCCCGCCGACGACTGCCGAAGCCGCGCTCGCCCCCCCACTGACGGCAAGCCTGGAAACCAACTGCTCACTGACCCGTTTAGCCGCTGGCGATATCCGCGTTTCCAGTGCCCCACCGCCCAAGCCACCAGCGGCATTTCTGATCCTGGCGTTCAGTGCAAGATACGCAGGCAAACCTGTAATCGGATCGGCATGAACAAGCTGGTAAAGGGACGCATTATTCGTCATTGGCGGCGCGAGCGTTATCACCGGCATGGCCATCAGGTGCTGGTCAAATTTGGCCGTCGGCAAACCATGACGTAGCTGAATCCCTTTAATCTGCTCGCCAAGAAGCTGAACGTAGAGTGCGGTCGTCCGCGTCCTGATCACATCGGGATCGATCTCACTTGCTACGGGAACCAGAACGCGATCGTTGTATTGTTGCTGCAGATAGGCCGCCAGTCGATTTACTGGCAGTTCCGCCTCCTCCCCTGCGCCCAGCTTATACCAGGCGACCTTGACAGCCAGCCACTGCTGGATCCAGTAACTGGTGAACCATGGAATGAAGTCGGACTCGACGTGCTGACGTACGCGCTCACGCCAGGCTTCCATGAAGCCGCGTGCGTAGTTGCTGGCCGGCTTTTCTGCAGCAAGTGACGCGAGACTGATCTCGTCATCGATCTGCCGCCATGTGCCCTCCGAAATCTGAATGTCCGGGATTTCCTCCGGCGCACGATCCGGCGTGGCGCATCCTGATAACACCAGCATCAGGACGACAATCAGGAACCGCAATTTGTCGTTCACGATTTGCACCTTCGATCCGCCAGCTGTCGCTTACCCGCAATCGCGTAAATGTGTACATCATGCTCTACGCTGTTCATACTGGAACATTTTGCCCCATCTGAAACCTCCCCGAACGACTTCTTTTCAGCGACTGGAAATTCCACAAAACCGTTCCAACACCTCGCAGATTGCAATCAGAATCCATAGAACAAGCACTTTCACCGCAGACTTCGATCGATAGCGGGTACCGCTCGGGTAGCCGTTTGCCAGGACCTGCAGGTTTTTCGGAGACTACCGCCATGCCCCGATCGACACCGCCCGCTGTTCAAAGCCTCACCGGCCTTTACGAAC
>CAZGPO010000194.1:0-4700 GCA_964527745.1 uncultured Dechloromonas sp. | reverse complement strand
AGGCTGCAGCCGGAGCAGACTGAGAACATAATCCTTGTCGGCCACCGGACCGCGCACGAAATCGACGAAACGGGCATAACGCGAGCCGATGAAACCCCACGGCAGGCGGAAGGTGGCGACGCCGAGCACCGTGGCGCCGGCGATGACGTGCACCAGGCGGAAGGTTTCGCTGTCGCCGGTCAGCCAGGCGAGGGTGAAGCCGCCGACCATCAGCCAGTGGCCGAGGCGCACCGGCCAGTCCCAGACGAGTATCTTGTTCATGGTTTACCTCTTCAGTTCGCGGATGGCGATGTCGTGTTCGCTGTAATTGCCGTCGGCGGCGCCGCGATGGCAGGCTTCGCAATTGGCCGCCGTTTTGACGCGCGGGTCGTGCCAGAGCTTGGCCGGCACTTCGCGGTGCTTGCGGACAAAACGGGCGGTCGTGCTGATGCGCGGTGGATCGCCGGCGCTGCCAAGTTTTCCGGCATTGCCGGCATGGCGTTCGAGAAAGGCCGTGATTTCCTGCCATTTTTTGGCGTCGACCGCAGCATCCGTCGCGAAGTGATCGTTCAGGCCGGCCATGACGCGTTGCCAGTCGCCAGCGGAAAGCAGGGCGGGTGGATAAGCGAGGTGGCAGTTGCCGCACTCAGCTTGGTAGCTGGCGGGCGTATCGGCGGGCAGCGGCAGGCGGTCGGCGAGCGCCGGCAGCGCAGCCGCGAGCAGCAAGGTCAGGGCGATGTGTTTCATCTCAGCGCACCTCGCTCATGAAGGCCACGAAGTCGGCCTTCTCGGCCGGCGTGCAGGCGCGACCGACGACTTCCTTGCAGTTGCGGCCGAACCATTTTTCCACTTTGGCCGGGTCGGCAAAGCGTTCAGGGTTGGCGGCGACCGCCAGCGGCCGGATGGCCTTGCCGGTCACCGCGTGCTGGCCGGCATTCAACGGGCTGTCGGTATGGCAACTGGTACACGCCGGCATCTTGTCATTGTGGGCAAAGCGCTGGCGGAAAAGCGTCTCGCCGCGTTTTGCGGAAGGCATGACGCCGGCTTGCAGGGCGGCTGCCTCGGTGGCATGGGTCTGGGCGATCTGCTGCGCTGTTTCGGCGTGTGCTGTGACGCTGGCGAGCAGCAGGCACAGGACGGGCAGGACTCTCATCGTTGTTCTCCTTGTTCTGATCATGGAGAAGGAGTCTACCGAGGCAGTCTTAACCGCGTCTTAGGCCAAACTTAAGGCCGCGTTAACGGCGAAACGATGCACGCGTCGTGGATTGCCTATTTCGCTGGCCGCCACAGCGGATAAAGGCCGATCAGTCCGAGCAGCGGCCCGGGCAGGAGAAGCCAGGCGATTTGGCTGCCCCAGTCGCCGATCCAGGCCGTGCCGAGGTGAATGGAAATCATCGTGATGGCGAAGCCAATGGAATTCTGGATGGCCAGCGCGCTGCCGACGATCTCGGGAGGACAGGCGCGCGCCGAAAGCGCGGAGAAATGCGGCGAATCGGCGACCACGCTGGCGCCCCAGACGAGCAGCAGGCCGATTTTCGCCGCGACCGGCCAGGCAGCGGCGAAAGGGAAGAGTCCGCAGCACAGCGCGGACAGACCCAGGGCGGTGGCCGCCACGCGGGCGCTGCCGATGCGCTGGCTCCACCAGCCGCCGAGCACGCAGCCGAGGGCGCCGATGCCGATGATGGCGAATGACAGGCCGGAAAGCACGGCGGTTTGGGCGGCTGCCAATCCGCTCACGACCAGCAGCGCCGGGACCAGCGTCCAGAAAGCGTAAAGCTCCCACTGGTGGCCGAAATAACCGAGCGCCGAGGCGCGGAAATCGCGCAGTGAAAAAGTGTAGAAGACACGCCCCAGGCGCAGTGGCGGGGCATCGTGGCGACGTTTCAGATGCGGCCCGTCGCCGAGGCGCAGGATCATCGCCGCGGCGATCAGCGCCAGCGCCGATGAAACGAGGATCGTCGCCTGCCACGACCAGCCGGCGCCGGCCAGGCGGATGCCGTGGGGCAGCGCGGTACCGAGGGTCAGCATGCCGACCAGTTGGGCGAGGGCGGCGCCGGCGCGTTCCGGCACCCAGCTGACGACCAGTTTCATGCCCAGCGGGTAGACGCCGGCCAGACACAGGCCGACCGCGAAGCGCAGCGGGATTCCGCTCGCCAGGTCGCTGGCGAACAGTGCAAAAGCCGCATTGAACAACGCGCCGAGCAGCGCGCAAAGGGCAAAAATCCGGCTTGCCGCGTAGCGGTCCGCCAGTCCGGAGACGGCGAAACTCAAGGTGCCGAGAATGAAGCCGAGCTGGACGGCGTTGGTCAGCGTGCCGATAGCGGCCGGTGCGATGCCCCAGTCGCGAATCAGGTCATCGGCGGCGCTGTTGGCGGAAAACCACAGCGAGGTGCCGAATAACTGCGCGATGACGATGACGGGAACCGGGTTTTTCATGGGCGGATGGCAATGAGTCGCCCATGCAGGATAACGCAGTAGACTCTTCAGTCGATATCCCACAGTCGATGCGCGTCGAGCAGCAGGCGATAGCGCGACTCGAGCGCGTCGAGCTGGGCCAGTTGCGCCGCGAGTTGCGCTTCGTTGGCCTGGCGGCGGGCAAGGAGCAGGTCGTTGAGGCTGCCTTCGCCCAGCTGGTAAGCGCGGGCCGTCATTTCGGCGGCACGCTGCAGGCGCTCGGCAGCGCTGCGGCTCGCCTGCCAGCTGGTCAGCGCGGCGTTCGCTGAATGATAGAGGGCGGCGGCTTCGGCGGTGACTTTCTGGTTCGCTGCAGCTTCGCGGCTGCTGGCGACGTCTGCCTCGGCCAGCGCCGCGCTGGCAGCAGCCTGGCGGGCGCTGCCGGGCAGATTGAACGCAATGTAGGCGCCGAGAATCTTCTCTTCACCGCCGCGTTCGTTGGCGAACTGGACGCCAACCGTCGGATCGGGCAGGCGTTCACGGTCTGCACGACCGGCGCCAAGCTGGGCCTTCCGGGCTTCGCCGCTGGCCAAGCCGAGTTCATGGCTTTGTTTGCGGATCAGGTCCAGCCATTCGCTTTCACTGCCATTGATCGCCTGCGGTTCGGCGATGCTGCCGGGTTCGGACAACAGCAATCCGGGAAAGCGGCGGCGCAGATTCTCGGCGGCTACTTGTTGACGTGCCCGTGCTTGCGTGAGCTGGGCCTCGGTCTGGGCCAGCGCTGCTTCGGCCTGAACGGATTCGAGACGGGCGGCGTCGCCAAGCTGCTGGCGTCGCTGAATAGCCGCGGACTGCTTCTCCAGCAGCGCCAACTGTGCCGCCCATTGCTTGGCGCTGGCGCTCTCCTTGAGCCAGGCAAACCAGTAAGCGAGCAGGGTGCGGCTCGCCTCGTGCAATGCGTCGCCTTGACCCGTTTCGGCGATGGAAACGCCGAGCGTCCCGAGTTCGGCATCGGCATCGGCTTTCCCGGGCAGGCGCAGCGGACGTTCCAGCTGTGCATTCCACTCGTTGTAGCGCTCCTCCTGCCCGGTGGATGGCGTGACCTTGCGCTGATGGGCGCCGAAGCGCAAATTCCATTCGTAGCTTCCGGCTTCGAGGCGATCCTTGTTGGCCTCCTCGACCCGAATCTGCCCCCTGGCCGCCTCGACCGACGGATTGGCGCGCAGCACGCGGGCGACGATTTCTGCCGGCGGCAGGTTCGGGGTCGGTTCGGCAGCGTTGGCACCGGTAGCGCCGAATGCTGCGGTCAACAGCAAAAAATGGCCGATTTTCATAGCCGCCCCATCTCGATCACTGGCACCAGCCAGAAAAAGACGTTGGCGCCGGGAACCGACCCCTTGATCAGCGTCAGCACCGCGCGCATCTCCTCTTCCGTGCCGACGGTACGGATCTGTGTGCGCGGCGAGTGGCCGCTGACCAGTTCGCCAGGTTCGACCAGTTGCACGACCGAACCGTGACCTTCAGCCGAACTGGCGGTGAAACCGCGGACCAGATCCGGCCGCGAAAGCAGCAGATCTTCGATATGCTGGGCCACGTCGTTCGGCATGACCAGCGTTAGCAGGAGATTAGCCATGGCGTTCCTCGGTAAAACGGATGGTGGATTTGACCCCGAAGCGGCGGAACAGGATGGGCAGCAGGACGAGGGTCAGCGCGGTCGACGTCAATAAACCGCCAATCACCACGATGGCCAGCGGGCGCTGCACCTCCGAGCCGGGGCCGCTGGCGAACAGCATCGGCACGAGGCCGAAGGCGGCGATGCTGGCGGTCATCAGCACCGGCCGCAGGCGGCGTTTGGCGCCTTCGACGACGACCTCGCCGATGGTCATGCCACGGGCCAGCAACTGGTTGAAGTAGGTGACCATGACGACACCGTTGAGCACGGCGATGCCGAGCAGGGCGATGAAGCCGACCGAGGCCGGGACCGACAGGTATTCGCCGGAAAGCAGCAGGCCGAAAACGCCGCCGATCATCGCGAACGGGATGTTGGAAAGGACGAGCAGTGCCTGGCGCACCGAGCCGAAGGTCGAGAAGAGCAGGAAGAAGATGAGCGCCAGCGCCACCGGCACGACGATCATGAGGCGGGCTGCCGCCCGTTGCTGGTTCTCGAACTGGCCGCCCCAGGCCAGCCGGTAGCCGGCCGGCAGCTTGACGTCGCGGGCCACGGCGGCCTTGGCATCGTCGACGAAGCCGACCAGGTCGCGGTCGCGGACATTGGACTGGACGACGACGTAACGCTCGGCATTTTCGCGGTCGACCTTGACCGGGCC
>CAZGPO010000193.1:984-4717 GCA_964527745.1 uncultured Dechloromonas sp. | reverse complement strand
ACCTTGCCGATGGCCATTTCGCGGAGCGCGATGACGGTCGGTTTGTCACGGTTGGAATCGACCATCGGCGTTGCTCCGTTGGCGATCTGGCGCGCCCGGTAGGTGGCCGCCAAGGTCATCTGAAAGCGGTTGGGAATCATTTTCAGGCAATCATCAATTGTTACGCGGGCCATGCAATACCTCAAAAATCAGATCATTCGGGCAAAAAGGGCGGCGTGCCGGGCACGTTGTCCTTCAAGGGTCAGGCGGGAGGCATGCACCACGGCACGCAAGTCATCCAGCGCCTGTTCCAAGCTGTTGTTGATAATAACATAGTCAAATTCTCCGACATGCCGCATCTCGGCCTGCGCAGCGGCAAGACGACGCTCGATCACGTCGGCACTGTCGGTGCCGCGACCAGTCAGACGACGGGTCAGTTCCTCCATCGACGGCGGCAGTATGAAGACGCCGATCGCCCCGGGGAATACTCCGCGCACCTGTTGCGCCCCCTGCCAGTCGATTTCGAGCAGGACATCACGGCCGGCAGCCAGTTGTTCGCCGATCCAGACCTTCGAGGTGCCGTAGAAATTGCCATGCACCTCGGCCGATTCGAGGAAGTCACCGCGCGCCATCATGGCGCGAAAAGCAGCCACATCGACGAAATGGTATTCGCGCCCATCCATTTCGCCTGGCCGCGGGCCGCGGGTCGTATAAGAAATTGAAAGCTGGACCTCTGGCTCACGTTCAAGCAGCAGGCGAACCAAGGTGGTCTTGCCAGCGCCCGAAGGGGCGGCGACAACGTAAAGTTTTCCGGTCATAAGGCCATTCGGTCGATGCCACAACCGTGCGTGGCGTGCAAAAGGGTTACAGTGGCGGAATGCGCAGGTTCTGGCCCGGATAAATCTTGTTCGGATCCTTCAGCATCGGCTTGTTGGCCTCGAAAATCACCGGATACTTTGCTGCATTTCCATACTGCGCAAGGGCGATCTTCGACAGCGTATCGCCGCTGACTACAGTGTAGAAACGCGCCTCTGGAGCCGGCACTTCGACGGTCAGCTTGTCTTCGACATTATCGACCCCTTGCACATTGCCAGCGGCGAGAATGATCTTTTCGCGATTTTCCTGATCCGGCGTCGAACCGGTGATGGAAACCTGGCCGCTCTTGTAGCTGACCATCAGGTTGCTCCACTTGAGGCCAAGACTGTTGATGTGATCGAAAATCGCCTGGGCGGCAATCTGGTTCAGTCGCGTCTTTTCTTCCGGCGAAACTTCCTGCTCCACTTCCTTGTGGCCGAACAACTTCTCGCCCGCTTCCTTGATAAAACCGAACAATCCCATTTTCGCTCTCCTCATATGGCCTGCCGAGGGCGGCAGCGTGACAGAGACATACCCTAGACGTTGTCCGCGACGAGGTCAAGGCAATCTTTGCAACATACCATTACGACACCGGATTTGACCGGCAACCCTATGGGCACACTCAGAATTTTCGATTATATTAGCGAAATAAGAATATAGGCCGTTACGTGCGGCCAAAGGCAATTCCGCAGTTCCCGACAGACAGCAGAATAATCGCCGCTTCATCATTGCTCATTTTTCCAGGAAAGCCAGCATGAAAGCCATCAACATCAAGACTGTCGTTGCCGGGGTCATATTTTTCGCCCTCTGGTTCATCGCCGCCAGCTTCGTGCCGGACAGGCAAATCGCGGTCGTCCTCGGCATTCTGATGCTGACAGTATTTCTCTTCGCCTTCGAAGTGGTCGGCGTTGACGTCGCCGCAGTCAGCATTATGGTGCTGCTCGGCCTGACCAGTCACTTTGGCGGCCTGATCGGACTCCCGAAACCGCTGGTACCCGCCTCGGAACTGTTCCGGGGATTTTCCAGCAACGCCGTGATCTCGATCATCGCCGTCATGATCATCGGCGCCAGCCTCGACAAGACCGGCCTGATGGGCAAGGTCGCCGGCACCATCCTCAAGTTCGCCGGACGTACCGAGGCACGCATCATTCCGGCGATCTCCGGCACCGTCGGTTTCATCTCCAGCTTCATGCAGAACGTCGGTGCCGCCGCGCTTTTCCTGCCGGTGGTGAGCCGTATCTCGGCACGCACCGGCCTGCCGATGTCTCGCCTGCTGATGCCGATGGGTTTCTGTGCCATTCTCGGCGGCACCATCACGATGGTCGGCTCCAGCCCGCTGATCCTGCTCAACGACCTGATTCTCACGTCAAACAAGGGGTTGCCGGTCGAGCACCAGATGGAAACCTGGTCTCTGTTCTCGGTAACGCCGATCGGACTGGCGCTGCTGGCCACCGGCATCGTCTATTTCGTCCTCGCCGGACGCTTCGTTCTGCCTGGAAAGACCCAGGTGGATACTGTCGGCGGCACCGATGCGATGGACTATTTTCAGAAGCTCTACGGTCTGGATTACGCCGTATACGAGATCGTCGTACCGGTCGGGAGTCCGGTAGCGGGCAAACTGATCAACGATATCGAGGGGCCGAACCGCCTGCGTGTCATCGCCATCCTCCGCGGCAGCGATGACCTGCGGATGGGGCCGGCACGCGACATCGAGATTTCCGGCGGCAGCGTACTCGGCATTCTCGGCGCACCGGAGCGGCTGCGGGCGTTCGCCGAGGCCAACGGCCTGACGTTGCGCGACGAACTGGTAACCTTTGCCGAGCAACTGGCGGCAACCAAGGCCGGCATTGCCGAAGTCGTCATTCCGCCGCGCTCCAACCTGATCGGCAAAAGCGCCCGCGACGTCTGGATGCGCAAGATCTACGGCATCTCGATGACGGCGCTGCACCGTGGCGGCAAGACGCTGCGCGAAGGCGACGGCGTCCGCGACATGCCGCTGCAGGCCGGCGATGCCCTGGTCGTGCATACCACTTGGGAAGCATTGGCCCGCCTGGAAAAGAACCGGAATTTCGTCGTCATCACCACCGAATACCCGCACGAGGAACTGCGCCCGCACAAGGTCAAGCCGGCGCTGCTGTTTTTCGGCATCGCGCTCGGGCTGATCCTGTTCACCGATCTGCGCCTGTCCATCGCGCTGATGACCGGCGCCATCGGCATGATTCTCTCCGGCGTAATGAAGATCGAGGAAGCCTATCAGGCGGTCAGCTGGAAATCGGTGTTCCTGCTCGCCAGCCTGATCCCGCTTGGCCTCGCCGTCGAAACCAGCGGCACGGCAGCGTGGATCGCGCAGCAGACGCTGGAATTGCTCGGCGGCACGTCGATCTGGGTGATTCAGCTCGCCATCGCCGTTCTCGCCACCTTCTTCACGCTGGTCATGTCCAACGTCGGAGCCACCGTGCTGCTGGTGCCGCTGGCCGTCAATATCGCCATCGGTGCTGGTGCCAACCCGGCAGAATTCGCGCTGACCGTCGCTCTGGCGACGTCGAACTCGTTCTTCCTGCCGACGCATCAGGTCAACGCGCTGATCATGGGGCCGGCCGGTTATCGCGTTGCTGACTTCATGCGGGCCGGCGGCATCATGACAGTGCTGTTCATCATTGTGCTGATGATCATGATGAACCTGGTTTTTGGCTAACCCGCTCCGTTGAAAGCTTGATAATAGGCGACCCCGGAGGCCATTGCCTTCCGGGAGGCAATGCGCAGGCTATTCCAGGTTGGATCTGAATCCGTAGTAGCTGGCTCAAAGGCCCGCCGATACGTGACTTCAGGTAATCTACATTTGCCAAGGGTACACGCTTGGGTACACGTTTTTCGTGGGCTTACCTGATTCTTTGTGATT
>CAZGPO010000193.1:283-974 GCA_964527745.1 uncultured Dechloromonas sp. | reverse complement strand
AAGGCCGATGGAGGCCATACTAGGCTTATGTCATCCACGACCTGGCTACTACTCTTTGCCATAATCTTCCTGCCACTGATCGTCGGTTATGGTCGCTGCCTGGACCACTGGTGCATGACGCAAATCTGGCTGTGGCTGCTGCTGCCTGGCGTCGGCTGGTTCGCCGCCTTGGCGGTCGCACTGCGCCGCGAGTGATTCACCCATGCGCTTTCTGTACCACCTCATTGTGACCGGGCCGGTTCTGGCCATCATCTCGCTGCTCTTCTGGTCCGCCCATCCGTTATTCGTGCCGCTGGGCGGGGCCATCATCCTGGCGACGCCCTTTGGGTCTCCCAGAGCCTGGGGGCCCGTCATCGCATCGGTTTTCGCCTGAACCGCTGAAAAGTGCGGAAGACATGGCGGCTATTGTTGGGTATCGCCATAAGTTGCCGGACTGGCTCGCGGCGTATTATCCGAAGGCCGAAAAAGGAGAATTCGACGGCGTGCCTGAAGAACTGATTACCTACTAGCCAAATATTAGACCGTTACTTAGCCCTAAAAGGGGTTAAATCATGAACCTTAAAGACAGAATTGCAGCTATAAAAAGCCGCCCGCGCGATCCGAACGCGATCCCGCTGTCTGCGCTCGCGCCCATGACCAAGTCAGACATTGATGCCGCATACGCTGCCGGGAAAGCGAAGATGGATTCAGC
>CAZGPO010000193.1:0-219 GCA_964527745.1 uncultured Dechloromonas sp. | reverse complement strand
ACTAGGTAGCCAATGGCATTCAACGAAATCGACGTTGTGGCTACGCGTGTCCCGCTGTCTGGGGGCGGTCAGATTTTTCCGGTCGGGACAATTGGAACCGTTGTCCACGTGTTCTCGCAGCCGGAAGAAGCCTACATTGTTGAATTCAGTAACGACCATGGCGAAACGCTGGGTTTCGTGACTGCGCTCCCCGATCAGATCGCTTTGATTGCCGCGTAC
>CAZGPO010000192.1:0-4717 GCA_964527745.1 uncultured Dechloromonas sp. | reverse complement strand
CTGGCCATCGGCATCGGCTTCGGCACCCAGACCATCATCAAGAACGTGATCAGCGGCATCATCATCCTTTTCGAACGCAAGGTCCGGGTCGGCGACATCATCGCGATCGGCGGCACCACCGGCTACGTCACCGCCGTCGACCTGCGCGCTTCGACGGTGCGCAGCTTCGACGGCGTCGAGGCGCTGGTGCCGAACTCGACCTTCCTGGAAAACCAGGTCGTCAATTGGACCTATTCCAATTCGCGCATCCGCCGCGAAATCCGCATCGGCATCGCCTACGGCTCACCGGTTCGACAGGCCTCCGATGTCATTCTCGGTTGCGCCGAAGAACACGGCCAGGTTCTCAAGGATCCGCCACCCGAGGTCTTTCTCGAAGATTTTGCCGACAACGCGATACTGATGGTGCTGGTGTTCTGGGTCGAACTCGGACCAAACCTGATGGGACGCCGGGTCGACAGCGACCTGCGCTTCATGATGGAAAAGCGCCTGGCCGCCGCCGGCATCGCGATCCCCTTCCCGCAGCGCGACGTACATCTGAAAGTGGCCGACGCCGTACCGGTGCGCATGATGCCCGCCAGCGACGGCGACGCCGATCTAACGCCCTGAGCGCGCACCCCGCTGGCGCTGGGTCGGTTCGCCGAAAGTAATGGTATATACGGCATCGAGGGCATTGTCGCTGCCGGCGCGGGCAATTAGCGAGACTTGGCGATTGAGATTGACGGTCAGCCTGACGACACTGCCAGCGCGCCCCAGGACCTGCTCGTAGGAAAGCATGGCGTTGTTGGACAAGCGCCGGCCGACGGTGAGAATCTGCTCGCTGGTACCCGACGTGTTATTGAAGCTGTTGCCGACCACTCGGCTACTGATCTGGCGTCCGCCACCACCGCCAATATCCCCCTGCCGCACGCTGAATTCGTCGATGCCGAATCCCTGCTTGATCTCCCGCACCAGGCTGCCCGAGTCATTGCCGAGCAGGCCGCCGGCCGCCGACAGCAGTAACATGGCGGCGCCGCTGCCGCTCTGATCGGGGCCATGGCCCAGAACCAGCCAGCTGAGCTTTTCGGCATCCGGCACCTCGGGATCAGAAATCAGCCGCACCACCGGTCGCTGCACCGTGCCGCTAATCTGGACGCCAGCTTCCACCGCCAGCCCGCGTCGGATCGCCCGGGCATCGATCGCTGGATTGTCGGGCAGACCCTGGAAAGTCAGGATGCCACGCTCGATTTCCAGTTGCTGACCATACGCCTCGAAACGCCCGCCCTGCGTCCGTATCCGGCCGCTCGCCCGCGGCAGGTCGCGACCCTCGGCGCGCAGGCGGATACTGCCGGCAAGGCGGGTTTCGAGGCCCAGGCCGCGGAAGTGAAAATTCCGGCCGAGACTGGTTTCCAGATCGAGATCGAGCCTGGGACGCAGCGCCGAAGGTGGCGCGCCGTCCGCAGTCTTGATTGACACGTCGTCCGAAAGTCGCGGCCTGCCCATCGGCGCCAATTGCCAGAACGCTGCATCGACAGCCAGTTTGCCTCGTACCCGGAGCGCCTCCTGAGCCAGGGCGATACTGCTTTCACCGGAAACCAGCACCCATTGATCGGGAAGCTGGAAGACGCCGACGCGATCCAGCAGAACCTCGAGCATTGCACCGTCAGTGGCGCGGTCAACGCGCATTTGTCCGGTTATTTCGAGGCGCCCTGGACGCGCCAGCTTCTCAACCAGCGCCTCGCCGGCGGCTCGTCTGAGGGTACCGGGCGGCGGCTGCAGCGGGCTGTCGAAGGCCAGCTTGCCGACTCGCAACAGGTTGTCGTCGAGTTGCGCATCAAGTTCGCCATTGCTCAGGCGCATGCCTTGTTCCGGCAGCGTCAACGCCAGCGCCTCACCACGGAAACGTCCCGAAGTCAGCGGATGTTCCGGCGTGCCACTCAGCTTCAGATCACCATTGAAACGGCCGCCACTCTGCCAGGTATCGCCGAGTAATTCACCAACCCAGGCGAGATCGCCAATTTCGCTGCGCAGCGAACCTTGCCAGGGCGCCTGGCGGTTCAGCGTCCAGGCATCCTGTAGCGACGCCTCAAGCTGACCGCTGATCTTGCCCAGACGCGGCCCGCTGCCGCTCATCTCGGCTCGTAATTTGCGGCCGCCGGCTTCAGCCTGCAGGCGCAGTTGCCAGGCATCCCCTGCCAGCAGCAGTGGTCCGAAACGCCAGGCTGTCGCGCTCAGCGTAATTGCAGCCGGTTCTTTCAAGACAAAGGAGCGAATCTTATCTTCGGCGACCAGACTGGATTCGATGAGTCGCCCCGACCATTGCGGCGGCCGGCCGGGATCGGTCATGCCGCCCTCGGCGACCAGACTCAGGGCGTTGCCGCCGGCAATATCGCCGGCGACGCGCAGATTGTGCTGGCGGCGCGTGCCTTCCAGGAGCACCTCCAGCCCCTTCGCTTGCTCGGGCCGGTCGACACCGTCGAATACCGCCACCCGTGCCGCGAGCTTGAGCGGGCTATCCGGCAGGCTGCCGAGATCGACCACCAGACTGCCGTCCTTGATCCGCCCGATACCCGGCAGAGCCAGGATCGGCGTCGCCAGATCGGCGGCCAGCGTCGGCTGCTCAAGCGTGCCGCCAAGCCGGAAATGGCCGGTCATGCTGCCCTGCAGCCCGTATGGTGCGAGCTTCGGGGCGATGACATCGACCTGAAGGCTGTCGCCGACGCGACCAAAAGCACCGCTTGCTGTCAGCCGGTTGGGGCCGGCCGCCAACTGCATGTCGGCGCGCGGAATGCGCGGCCAGTCGATGACCAGGTCACCATGCCCGGAGAGCGGCTGGCCGGCAAGCACGCTATCACGTAGCGCGAACCGCGCCTCGACAACCGGACGCGGTTCCACACGGCCACTGACTGCAAGGGTGCCGTTGAGCATCGCTGCCGGCACGCTGGCGAAACGGCTGGGGTCGAAGCGCGCCAGTTCGCCGCTGGCTGAAAAAACCATCTCCTTTTTCGTGTCGAGCGTCCCGCTCACCTTCAGTAGCGCGTCGCCGGCGCTCAATTCGAGATGTGTCAGGCTGACCTGGCCATTCTCGTGACCTGCTTCTCCGGCAAGCGCGAACCCGGCATCACTCAGTTTGAGCGACAACTGCTGGCGCGCACTGCCGACATGCGCCGAGATCGTGCCATTCAGACGGGTCGGCCGCAACACGCTGACCAGTCGCTGCGCATCGATGGCGCGGGCGTCAAAATCGAGGGCCAGGCTATCGTTGTGCCACTCACCATTGCCGCTCAGGCGCCCGCCCCCCGGCAGACGCGCTTCAAGCTCAGACAGGCTGGCGCTGTCGTCGCCCCAGACAAAACGCCCGCTCAGGCGTTCGAGCGGCAAACGCTGCTGGTCGAGCGCGCCGTCCAGGCCATTTTCCACTTTGAAATCGCCGCTTAGCGCGCCGGCCTGCTGTTCGTCCGGCCTGACCTCGGCATGCAGCGTCAGGCGGGCCTGCGGCGCACCGTCAATCCAGGCGGCGGGATCGACATCGGCCAGCGCCAGATGCGCCTCGGCAAAGACATGACGGGCGAAGGGGGTCAGCGTCACGTGCGCGTCGCCGCGCACGCCTTCTTCCGCCGTCAGCTTCAGCAGAAGGCTGTCGAGCGGCCCGGTCGCCTCGGCACGCAGGCGCACCGGCTGTTCGTCGATCGTGCCGGCAAGCATCGCGCTCGCCTGCACGGGCAGCGGCGCATCACCACCCAACGCCATATCGCCGGAGATCTCGGTCTTGTCGACCTTGCCACGCAAGTCGCTCAGCCGGTGTTTACGTCCATCGCTGGCAAACGTGGCATGGAGGTCGGTCG
The DNA here is from genome assembly GCA_964527745.1 of uncultured Dechloromonas sp. GTDB lineage: Bacteria > Pseudomonadota > Gammaproteobacteria > Burkholderiales > Rhodocyclaceae > Azonexus. The sequence goes on along the minus strand of CAZGPO010000192.1, from coordinate 896 downwards.
CACTGAATCCGCTGCCGTAATCGAGCACAGAAATGGCAATCTTTTCGACGTCGACCGCAACAGGCAAGAGCAGGCTGACTGGCACTTCGCTCGGCTCGTCCGAAGCCGCCATGTCGACTGCCACCCGGGCGGCAGTGATTTCCGATATTGACAGATGCGCCAACAACAGTTCGGAGGGCGACCAGTCGACCCGCAAGCGTTCGATTTGGACATCGACACCCGGCCCCTGCCAGGCGATTCGTTCGAAGTTCAGCGGCCCGGCGAGCCGACCCGAGGGTTGCTCGAGTCTGAGTTGGCCGCCGCTTGCCGTTTCGGCGAGGCGAGCCACCGTAGCCAGTCCGCTTTCGCTGAAGCCGAGCCAAATGCCGGCGGCAGCCGTAACACCGATCACGCTTGCGCTGGCGAGCGGGAGAACGAGTCGTTTCATATCAGAACGGAATCGCCAGTGAAAAGTGCACATGGACCGACTCGCTTTGCTGGCCGTAGGCAACATCAACAGCCACTGGACCGGCCGCTGTCCGCCAGCGGCCACCAAGCCCGTAGCCGACATCGAGGCGGAACGCACTGAGTTCGTCGACCGCATTGCCGGCATCGAGGAAGGCAGCGACTCCCCATTGTGCGTCGAGCCAATGCGTGTACTCAGCCGTCGCGGTCGCCATATAGCGACCACCGACGACCGCCGACCCTTCCTTCACGCCGAGGCTCTGGAAGCTGTAGCCGCGCACCGTGCCGGTGCCGCCGGTACGGAATACATATTCCTGCGGAATGCCGTCGCGCGATTCGGCAATGGTATAACCGATTTCACCACGCAAGGTCATGACATCGCGCTCGCCAACCGGCAAGAACTGTTGGTAGCGCCCATTCAGGCGGACGAAGGTCTGGCTCGACAGAATCGC
>CAZGPO010000191.1:0-4718 GCA_964527745.1 uncultured Dechloromonas sp. | reverse complement strand
GACCAGGGCGTGGCACGAGCAGCGTCGGGCCATGGCGGCCGCCGTCTTGAAAGCGATGGCGTCCGGCAACTTCAACAGGCGATGCGCCGGGATGTTGCGCACTTCGGCATAGGCGCCGACCGGCCCACCGGCATAGGCGACGCGGTCGCCAACCTTGACCTCGGTGACCCCCGTACCGATCGCTTCGACCACACCGGCGCCCTCGAGGCCGATGCCGGCCGGCAGCGGCAGCGGGTAAAGCCCGGTGCGGTGGTAGGTATCGATGAAATTGAGGCCGACCGCCTGCTGGCGGACCGTCGCCTCGCCGGCCGCCGGCGCGGGAACGTCGACTTCCTCCCAGCTCAGCACTTCCGGGCCGCCGGTCTGGTGGATGCGAATGGCGTGGGGCATGGTGATCTCCTCGTTATCTTTTTGGCAAGAAACCGAGGTTATCACTGCGCTGTCGTTCCTTCCACCGTCAACGCGAGCCAGGCAATCCCCAGCCATTCGTGCAGCGCGAAATACGAATTGCGCAGGGCCTTGCTTTGCGGCAGCAGGTCGAGCGGCCCGAGCGGCGAGCGGGCGGCGCTCTTGAACTGCGTCGGTGCCGGGATGACCTCAAGGCCGGCGGCGCGGAACAGGCGAACGGCGCGTGGCATGTGAAAGGCCTGGGTGACCAGCACGACGCGCCTGATGCCGGCAGCGCGCAGGATCGCCGCCGACCGCGAGGCATTTTCAGCGGTATTGCGCGATTCGCCCTCCTGCCAGCGGGCCTTGACCGCGAATTCGCGGTCCAGTATCTCGGCCATGACGGCGGCTTCCGTCCGTGTCGCATCCTGAGGACGGCCGCCGGTGACCAGTACCGGCAGCCCGAAGCGGCGGGCCAGCACCGCACCGTAGCGGAGCCTGAGCAACGTCCGTTCGCCGGCGGTATCGCCACCGTATTCCGGCTGATCCAGTTCCAGGCCGCTGCCGAGCACGACGATCGCCTGGGCACCGTCGGCATTTTCGATCACCGGTCCGGCGCGCGCTTCGAGCGAGGCCATCAGCGCACCCGCCGCCAGCGGCAGCGACTGCAGGACGAGCAAGGCCGTAGCGAACGCCGCCAGGCCGAAGGCCCAGCGCCGACGCCGGTAGAGTCCGGCAATGCACAGCAGCAGCAAGCCGTTGGCCGGCGGCAACAGCAGGATGACCAGCAGATCCTTGAAGAACCAGGCGGCGGACATGGTGTTCAGGCCGGCGTCAGTTTGGCGTACTCCAGCGCCAGCCACTTCATGCCGCTGCCGCCGAAATTGACCTGGACACGGGCATCCGCGCCACGCCCTTCGGTCGACACGATGACGCCGATGCCGAATTTGGCGTGTTCGACCGTCTGGCCGATGCGCAGTCCGCCCGCCACCGGCTCCGCGTAGCCTCCGCCGAACGAACCATAAGCCGGCGCAGTCACGGTCGACTCGGCTTTTTTGTTCAATTTGCGCAGCAGGGTCTCCGGAATTTCATCGAGAAAAGCGGAGGGCACGCAGTAACGGGTCTGGCCGTGCAGCATGCGGGTCTGCGCGCAGGAGACGTAAAGGCGCCGGCGGGCGCGGGTCACTGCGACGTACATCAGACGGCGCTCCTCTTCCAGCCCTTCGCGGCCCTGATTCACCGAATTTTCGTGCGGGAACAGACCCTGTTCGAGGCCGGTGATGAAGACCACGTCGAATTCCAGGCCCTTGGCGGCATGCACCGACATCAGCTGCACCGCTTCCTGGCCCTCGCCGGCTTGGTGCTCGCCAGCTTCCAGCGAGGCATGGGCGAGGAAGGAGGCCAGCGCGCCGCCCTCACCCGCTTCGCTCATCACCACGCCATCGTCGTCGACAAAGGTGGCGGCGGCGTTGATCAGTTCGTCGAGGTTCTCCAGCCGCTCCTGGCCTTCCTTCTCGACCCGGTAATGCTGGGCCAGCCCAGACTTCTCGATGATGTGCTCGATGATTTCCGGCAGCGGCAGGTTTTGCGTTTCCACACGCAGGCTTTCGACCAGCCGGATGAAAGCGCCGACCGTCTGGCCGGGCTTGCCGGTCAGCGACGCCGCCGCGTTGTACAGGCTGGAACTGATCTGGTGCGCGGTGGCCTGCAGGTTTTCCAGCGAACGGGCACCGATGCCGCGGGTCGGGAAATTGACGACGCGCAGGAAGGCGGTGTCGTCGTCCGGGTTGCCGAGCAGGCGCAGATAGGCCAGCGCGTGCTTGATTTCCTGGCGCTCGAAGAAGCGCAGGCCGCCGTAGACCTTGTACGGCACGCCCTTGGCGAACAATTCGTGTTCGAGCACGCGCGACTGGGCGTTGGAGCGGTAGAGGATGGCGCACTGGGTGGGCGAAATGCCTTCACGCACCAGCTCGCGGATCTCGTCGATGACGAAACGTGCCTCGTCGAGGTCGGAATAGCCCTCGAAGGCGCGGATCAGCTCGCCCTCGCCGGCATCGGTCCACAGGTTCTTGCCGAGCCGCTCGCGGTTGTTCTTGATCAGCGCATTGGCGGCGGCCAGGATGTTGCCGTGCGAGCGGTAGTTCTGCTCCAGTCGGATGACATTGTCACCGGCGTAATCGCGTTCGAAATCGCGCATGTTGCCGACTTCGGCGCCGCGGAAGGCGTAAATGCTTTGGTCGTCGTCGCCGACCGCGAAAACCCTGGCGCCGCCGCCAGCCAGCAGTTTTAGCCAGGCGTATTGCAGCTTGTTGGTGTCCTGGAACTCGTCGACCAGAATGTATTTGAAGCGCTCCTGGTAATGCCGGCGGAGCGGTTCGTTACGCTGAAGCAGCTCGTAACAGCGCAGCAGCAGTTCGGCGAAATCGACGACACCCTCACGGTTGCACTGGTTTTCGTACTCGGCGTAGAGCTCGACACGCTTTTGCGTGTAGTTGTCGTAGGCCTCGGCCTGCGCCGCCCGCACGCCCTGCTCCTTGTGTGCGTTGATGAAATGCACCAGTTCGCGCGGCGGATATTTCTCGTCATCGACATTGAGGTTCTTCAGCAGGCGCTTGACCATCGCCAGCTGGTCGGCCGAATCGAGGATCTGGAAGGTCTGCGGCAGCCCGGCCTCGCGGTAATGCGCACGCAGCAGGCGGTTGCACAGGCCGTGGAAGGTGCCGATCCACATGCCGCGCGTATTGATCGGCACCAGCGCCGACAGCCGCGCCGTCATTTCCTTGGCCGCCTTGTTGGTAAAGGTCACGGCCAGGATGCCGTGCGGCCCGACCTGGTTGGTCGACATCAGCCAGGCGATGCGCGTGGTCAGCACGCGGGTCTTGCCGCTGCCGGCACCGGCGAGGATCAGCGCATGCACCGGTGGCAGCGTAACCGCCTGCAACTGGGGCGAATTCAGGTGGGCAAGAAGATCGGACATATGCTTGATTCTCTTCGGGAAATCATCGGCTTTGGCGCAGCGCATCGGCACGCGAACGGCCCGGCCGTTCTGTTGTGATCGTGCAACGCAGCATTCTAATTAGTAGGGTTAACCTACCCGCCATCAAAGGTGGAACTGTATACTGAACTCAATATGTTGCAGTGCACAAAACTTTTTGCTCACAAGGCAATCAACTCAGCAAGTGGTTATCGCCACATACTGAAAGGAGTATCAGCATGATGAAAGCACCGAAAATTCTTCCCTGGATCGCCAGGAAGGCCGGTATCAGCGACGAACTCGCGCTGAAGCTGTGGCGTCGCGCGATCTCCGAAGCGGAATACCTGACCGGCAAGGCGGAAGGCTCGGAATATTGGGGTCTGGCCGTCGATCGTTTCCTGGACATCGTCGCCGACGAGGTCGGCGAAACGCCGCAGTACAGTTTGACGCCAGCCCCGAAAATTTCCTGGATGTGGCGCTCGCAGTCGCGCATGTCGCTGCTCTCGGTCATGGCCGCACAGAATGCCTACCGCTTCTGGCAAACGACGTGGGGGAGCATGTGCACGCCAAAAAAAGCGGCCTGAACGGCCACCGCTAGCTTCGCTACGCGCAGGGTCGGAGCTTGCAGGCTCCGACCCTGGCCGTTGGCGTGCCCCATTATTCATGACGGGTGCCCGCAGCATTGCGGTCGACCTGTAAATCTGGCCAAACATCGGGGAGTGCCGGTTTCCGCTTGCTCTCCGCGCAAGGCATAAGCGCCGGTATAATCAGCAGTTTCCCCGCCAAGCTACCAGCGACCCACCCATGCAGGACAAATACACCCCGGCCGCCATCGAGCGCGCCGCCCAGCAGCACTGGGACCAGACCGGCGCTGCCCGCGCCGTCGAGGACACCAGCAAACCCAAGTACTACTGCCTGTCGATGTTCCCGTATCCGTCGGGCAAGCTGCACATGGGGCATGTGCGCAACTACACGATCGGCGACGTGCTGTCCCGTTTCCACAAGATGCAGGGCTACAACGTGCTGCAACCGATGGGCTGGGACGCCTTCGGCATGCCGGCCGAGAACGCCGCGCTGGCCAACAACGTCGCTCCAGCCGGGTGGACCTACCAGAACATCGAGTACATGAAGCAGCAACTCAAGTCTCTCGGCTTTGCCATCGACTGGAGCCGCGAACTGGCGACCTGCACGCCCGAGTATTACCGCTGGGAGCAGTGGCTGTTCACCCGCCTCTACGAAAAGGGCCTGGTTTACAAGAAGTTGGGCACCGTGAACTGGGATCCGGTCGACCACACCGTCCTGGCCAACGAACAGGTCATCGACGGCCGCGGCTGGCGCTCCGGCGCGCTGATCGAGA
>CAZGPO010000190.1:0-4725 GCA_964527745.1 uncultured Dechloromonas sp. | reverse complement strand
GCAGCACCCTGGAAGTAGGCGATCGCTTCGTCTGCCAGTTGCTGGTCGGTGGCGATCGGCCGTTCGTCTTCGACGATCAGGATGTGCATCAGGTCGTTTCGCTGGCGACGATGACGCGGTTGCGGCCGAGCCGCTTGGCTTCGTAGAGCGCGAAGTCGGCGCGCTGCAGCGCGGCTTCGAGCGAGCAGTGGCTGGCATCGGCCAGCCCGATGCTGATCGTGATGCGCACCAGCAGTCCGTTGGCCAACTGGATATCGGATTCTGCAAGAAGCTGGCGAAAGCGTTCGACAAGAACGTGCGCCTGGGCGACCGTGCTTTCGGGAAAGAGAAAGGCGAATTCCTCGCCGCCGTAGCGGCACACCAGGTCCGAATGGCGCACGCTCGGCGAAAGCATTTTGGCGAAGGTGCGCAGGACGACGTCGCCGGCGGCGTGGCCATAGGTGTCATTGAGCCGCTTGAAGAAATCGAGATCGCCAATCGCCACCGCGACCGGGCGCTGGTAACGCTGGGCGCGACTGATTTCGGTGGCGGCATTGAGCATGAAGTGGCGCCGGTTGAGGAGCCCGGTCAAACCGTCGCGATTGGCCAGTTGTTCGAGTTCGCGGCGTGCTGCCTCGTTGCCGACCATGGCCTTGTGCAGGTGGATGGTGGCGTTTTCGACCGCGTGGATTTCGCCGAGACGGGTGTCCGGGAAGTCGGGGGCTGGAGCATTGACATCGAGCGATGACAGGGCGCGGTCGATGCGCTGCAGCGGGCGGATCAGGTGCTCGCGGAGCAGCAGGAACAGTAACAGGATGAAGCTGCCAACCAGAAACAGCGCGCCGAGCAGCTTGAGGCCGGCGGTGCGCATGGTGTCCGCCATGTTGTCGAGGTCGGCAGACGCCAGGTTGGCGCCCTGAACCGAGATGTCGTCTACCAGCAGATGCATGCGCTGGGAAAGGCGCAGCCATTCGGCATGGCGTATTTTCAGCGTATCCGGATTGTTCATGCTCAAGCGGACCGTTTCGACCAGGAAGCTTTCCGCTTCACGGGCCATCGCGACAGCCTGGGGGTGATCGACGATGCTCGGGTGGCTGGCCACCAACTTGATCAGGAACAGGGCTTGCTGGCGTTCTTCCGGGGTGGCCACTGAAAAGACGTGTTCGCCTTCGTGGCTGATCTGGTCGAGGTTGCGCGCCAGGCGCTGGTAACGAATGATTTCGGGGACCGTCTCGCGCTGCAGCCGTTCGGCGGTAGCGAGAACCTGATACTGGTCGAACGCCAGCAGGGCGACGACGGCACTGAAAGTCAGCGCAAAAATGGCCGCCAGAAAGCCGAAAGCCTTGCTGGCGGTGAGGAACTGTCGGTTGTCTTCGCTGCTCATCGGACAGCGATCAGTAAGCGAAAAGAGAGGGGAAACGGAGGCGCATCAAGGGGGTTTTTGATATTTTCGCGGACCAGTATAGCCCAAGCGCGCTAAAGCTCGACCAGCCGCCCCTGTAGCGGGAAAAAGATGGCCAGGCGCAGCGGCCGGGCCTCGCCGGCGAACAGGCGGGCGTAGCGTTCGAGCTGCGGCCGGTACTGTTCGGCACGCTGCGCCAGTTCGGTTTCAGGCAGGCGGGCGGTCTTGTAGTCGATGATCCAACGGATGCCATCGGCAACGAAGGTCCGGTCGATGATGTGGTGCGCGACGCTGTCGCCATCCATGCTGCTCCACGCTTGCTCGGTTCCGGCTTCGGGGTGATCGGCAAGCAGCCAGCGGCCGGCTTCGCATTCCAGCGTGCGGGTCAGCGCGGCAACGACTTCGGCGCTACCCTGCGCCGCTTCCGCTTCTGCATGACCCTGCGCCACCAGCCAGCGCTGGTAGGTTGGCTGCAGCGTGGCAATCGTTGCGGTCGACGCTGTTTTCCGGCCATTTTTTGCGATTAGCTCCAGACAGCGATGGACCAGCGTGCCGACCGAGGCTTCAAGCGACAAACCTTCTTCCGGCACATCGAGTTCGGGCGGGTTGTCGGCCAATCGCAAGCCGGCGGGAAGATGCTGCAGGGCCTCGGGTACCTCGGGTTCGGCCAGGCGTACAAGTGGCGGCACGAAGCTCGCCGGGTCGATGGCGGGTGGCGTTACCTCGGTTGCGGCGGTTTCGGCCAGCGCGTTGGCGAAAACCGCTTGCGCCACGCCGGGCCACAGCAGTTTGAGCAAGGTGCCGGCAGACGGCGGCTTCAGGCCATCGTCCTTTTGATCGTCGGCAAGGGCCACGCCATGCAGATGCAGATTGCGGATGGCCCGCGTCGCGGCGACGTAGAGCAGGCGTTCATCCTCGTGCGCGGCGCGCTCGGCTTCGAGTTTTTTCAGGTAATCGTAGGCGGTCGGCGCTCCCTTGTCCTCGCCTTTCTGCCTGATTGGCGCGACCAGCAGGTGCTCGCGGCCATCGGCGCCGGCCACTTCGTCCCATAGCAGCAGGCTGCTGTCATTGCCACCGGTGCTGCGGTGCAGGCCGGGCAGGATCACGGTATCGAACTCCAGCCCCTTGGATTTGTGGATGGTCATCATCTGTACGGCGTCGCCCAATGGGTCGGTCGGCGCGTAGAGTTCGGCGGCGTGGGTAGCCAGGGTTTCGGCATCGAGCTTGCCGGCGGCGGCCAAGCGGTCGAGCAGCGCGAAGAAGGCGTCGATATCGTTCAGCGCTTCCGGCGCTTCCAGGCAACGCGGGCCACCCAGCATCAGCCAGACGCCTTCCAGCCAGCGGCGCGGATGCTGACGGTCGCGCTGGGCAAACGCTATTTGCAGCACCTTGCGCACGTGCCGCAGGCGTTTCTGGCCGTCTTCCGACAGTCGGGCGATACGGGCTGCATCCTGCATCAGCTGCCAGATCGTCGATTGCTTGTCGTCGGCGGCGAGTGCATGCAAGTCGGCCAGCGTCAGGCCGCACCAGGGCGCGCGCAGCAAGGCGAACCAATTCACGCGGTCGGCGCGGTGATGCAGGGCGCGGAACAGGATCAGCAGGTCCTGCACGTGCTGGCGGCCATCCAGCCCTTCGATGTCGACCGCCTGAAAGCGCAATTCGGGCGCGCTACGGCGGATTTCGGCGACCAGCGCATCGAGATGGCTGCGCGCCCGAACCAGCACGGCGATTTTTTCAGCCGGCGCGGCGGCGCGGGTCTGGCGGATGATGTCCAGAACCTGGCGGGCCTCCTCGGCTGAACCATCGCTGCCTTCGCGTTCGATCACCGGATGCACGAAGACCGCGCAATCAGCACGTGCCGGCCGGGTCGCAGTCGACTCGGCGTAGCGCACGGCGCCGGCTTCGGGGCTGTCGGCGGCCGGGAAAATCGTCGGGAAGGCAGTATTGACCCAGTCGACAATGCCCGGGTACGAGCGGTTGTTGCGGAACAGCCGCAGGTGCGCCAGCCGGATGTCGCCGATGCCGCGCTCGCGGACACGCAAAAACAACCCGACGTCGGCCTTGCGAAAGCGGTAGATCGACTGCATCGGGTCGCCGACGACGAACAGCGTCCGCCCGTCGTCCGGCATCCAGCCGCGCGTCAGTTTTTCAATCAGGCCGACCTGGCTCGGGCTGGTGTCCTGGAATTCATCGACCAGCAGGTGGCGGATGCGGTAGTCGAGTGCCTGCGCCAGATCGGTCGGCGCTTCGTCGTCACCGAGTGCCAGCCCGGCGCGGGCGGCGATTTCAATGAAATCCACCTCGCCGGCCTCCTGAAAGGCCAGCCACAACTGCCCGGCCGCCAGCCGCAGCAGGCGCGAGAAACATTCGACGGTGGCCCATTCGGCATCGGAAAGTTCTGGTCGCGGCAGTTTGACCAGCACGGCCAGCGCGTCTTCCAGCCCGGCAACACTGCGCAGATCGGCGAGCAGTTCGAGCATGGCCTTTTTCTGCTCGGCGAATATCTTGTCGGCCGGAAAACCGAGGCGCTTGTCGACCGTCTTGCGCAGCGTGCCGCTGCCGGTCAGCAGCAGCCCGGCGACTGCCTGCCATTGGTTCAGGTCGACAGTTGTCGCGGTCAACGGCAAATTCCAGTCAAAAATTGCATCATGCACACCGGGCGCGTTGGTTGCGGCAAAGCGGGCCAACGGCATCAACGCCGCTTGCGCGCGGTCATCGAGCAACTCGACGACAAGTGCCAGGTCGCGCTCGATCAGCGCCGCGAAACCGGCCTCGACTTCGGCCTTCAGCGCCCCGCTTTCGATACGCGCGGCATGCTGCAGCCACTGGTCGCGGCGACCAAGCATGGTCACCAGCAGCTTTTCCAGGCGGCCGGCGTTGTTGTCCATGAAGGCCAGCGCCGTGGCAACCACCTCGGCGTCATCGCCATCGCTTTCGACCATTTCCAGCGTGCGCCGCGCTGCCGTCGCGTAGTGCGCCTCGGCATCTTCGGTGACGCCCGGCTGGCTGCCGAAGCGGCTCAAGTAGGGCATCTGCCGGGCCAGGCTGGCGCACAGCGCGTCGAGCGTCGTGATGCGCAGGCGGCCGGGGTGGCCGAGCAACTGCCAGCCGCGTTCGGCATCGTGGGCAAGCACGGCCTTGGCCAGCGCGAATGTCGTCAGCTTGTGCGCCTGTTCCGGCACGTTACCGTCGGCGGCACGTTCGAGGCTGCCGAGAATGCGGTCGCGCATTTCGGTCGCTGCCTTGTTGGTGAAGGTCAGCGCCAGCACTTCTTCGGGATGCTCCACGGCTGTCAGCAGGCGCAAGTAGCGCTGCGTCAGCAGTTCCGTCTTGCCGGCCCCGGC
>CAZGPO010000189.1:0-4786 GCA_964527745.1 uncultured Dechloromonas sp. | reverse complement strand
TACGATAGCCACGAGTATTTTACCGAAGTTCCGGAATTAATTGATCGCCCGCGAGCGGTGACGCCCTGGCGCGCCGCGAACTCCAGCCAGACGACGAAGCCGACCGCGCCATAGACGACGAACATGCCGCGCAGCGCAGCAAGCGGTTGGATGCCCAGCGGGACGAGGGCATCCGGGACGGCGGCGGCCAGCGCGCCGACTGCGGCGAACAAGGCGCCGGTGAGGCTGTAACGGGCAAACAGGGCGGTACGGGTTTCACCTTGTGCTGCTTCCGCCAGGCGGGCATGTTCAAGGGGCAGAAAAACGCTGACGTCGCCGGAACTCGGGTTCATCGTGCCGGCGAACGCGACCAGCAACAGCGGCCAGAACGAGGACAAGCCAGCGAAACTCAACCCGGTGGCGGTCATCAGCAGGGCGGCGCCGAGCAGCAGTGCGCGGTGATGGAAATGGTGGCCCCAGGCGCCCACGGCCAGGGTTCCCAGCGCCGAACCGAGCAGGGTCGCGGTGCTCAGAATGCCGACCTCCCAGATACCGAAACCGAGCGCCAGCAGGTAGGCGGGCAGCAGCACGGCGACGTAGCCGTCGCAGAATGCGCGCAAGGCCCGGCCAAGCAACAGCAACCGCGCTTCCGGTGCGACGCCGGCGGGGAGAATCATTTGAATCCTTGCCCATGCCTTAAATAACCAGAGTGTAAACCAGACCGACCAGCGCGCAGGCACCGATGACCTTGATGATATCCGCCTTGTACTTCCACAAGGCAACGAAGGCGATGCCGGCAACCACCACGTGCAGCCACGCGAACGGTCCGGCAAAAGGTGCGGCCTCGGTGGCCTGCGGCCAGAAGGTGTGCCAGGCGAAGAATACCGCTAGATTGACGATCACGCCGACCACGGCGGCGGTAATGGCGGTGAGCGGCGCGGTGAATTTCAGCTCGCCGCGCGTCGACTCGATGACCGGGCCGCCCGCCAGAATGAACAGGAAGGAGGGCAGGAAGGTGAAGAAGGTCGCCACGGACGCCCCGGCCAGACCGGCCGCGACCGGATCGGGGAACACCTGCTTGGCGACACCGCCCAGGTAGCCGACCCAGGTCACCACCATGATCAGCGGTCCCGGCGTGGTTTCACCGAGGGCCAGGCCATCCATCATCTGGGCGCCGGTCAGCCAGGCGTGATGCTCCACCGCGCCTTGGTAGACGTAGGGCAGTACCGCATAGGCGCCACCGATGGTCAGGAAGGCGGCCTTGGTGAAGAACTCGCCCATGTCGGCCAGCGTCTGCTGGCCGCCGATGGTCAGCATGGCGACCATCCAGAGCGCCGAAAAGATGCTCAGCTTGGCGAGCAGTTTGCCCCAAGAGAACGTGGCGTGGGCTGGCGGCGGGGTATCGTCGTCGATCAGCGCCGGGCCGTATTGCTTGTTCGATGTGCCGTGGCCGCCACCGCCCTTGAACTTGGCGGGATAGAGCTTGCCGCCGATGGCGCCGATGATGGCGGCCGCGAGCACGATCCACGGGAAATCGATCCTGAAGAAGAAAATGCCGATGAAGGCCAGCGCGGCGACGGCGAACAGCACTTCGTTCTTGATCGCCCTGGAACCGATGCGCCAGGCGGCGAACAGAACCACCGCCACGACCGCCGGTTTTATTCCGTAGAAGATACCTTGCACCAGTGGCACATCGCCATACGCCAGATACACCGCCGCCAGCGATGAGAGCAGGACGAATGCCGGCAGGAAGAACAGAACCCCGGCCACGACCGCGCCGGCGATGCCGTGCATCAGCCAGGCAATGTAGATGGCGAGCTGGATCGCCTCCGGCCCCGGCAGCAACATGCAGTAGTTGAGCGCGTGCAGGAAGCGGTGCTCGGAGATCCAGCGCCGTTTCTCGACCAGTTCCTGATGCATCATGGCGATCTGCCCGGCCGGGCCGCCGAAGCTGATGAAGCCAAGCTTCAGCCAGTACGGGAGCGCCTGGGTCAGGGTCGGATGCTCAGGATGTTGCAAATCGCTCACGAGGATTCCTTGATGTAATGAAGTCTACGTAAATTATGTCTGGTTGTGCGCACGGAACCGCATCAGTGCCTTGCATGATTTTTCATGACAGGGTCGGCATCGCGCAAGGCTGGACAAAGGCCCTTGGCCTTGCGGTTCAGCAGATTGGTGACGGGTTGAGGTTCGGCTCGTCGGCCGGGCAAGACTGGGTGCCTAGTGGGCGCCAGCCGTGGCCGCCGGCCGCGGCGGCTTGCGTTGGGCGCGTTCGGCGGCGCGGGCATCCATCCAGTTTTTCCAGGCAATCATGCAGCCGAGCAGGATGAAGGCGCCGGGCGGCAGCATGGCGAGCAGGAAGCCCGGGTAGTTTTCCGGCAACAAATGGATTGGCTGCAGGCTCGGGAAGACCATGTCGATGCCGCCGAACAGCGTGCCGCTGCCCAGAAGTTCGCGCATGGCGCCGAGCAGGGCCAGCGTCCACAGCATGCCGACGCCCATGAAGACGCCGTCGAAGGTCGATTGCAGCGGCGGGTTCTTGGCGGCGAAGGCTTCGACGCGGGCGAGCACGATGCAGTTGGTGACGATCAGCGGGATGAAGATGCCGAGCACCAGGTAGAGTTCGTGCAGGTTGGCGTTGAACAGCAGATCGACGACGGTGACCAGCGCGGCGACGATCAGGATGAACACCGGGATGCGGATTTCGTGCGGGATGAAGTTACGCAGCGACGCGACGGCCACATTGGCTACGGCCATGACAATAATCGTAGCGAGTGACAGCATGATGCCGTTGACCGCGTTGGTAGTCACCGCCAGCAGCGGACAGAGGCCGAGCAACTGGACCATCGACGAGTTCTGCTTCCAGATGCCGTTGCAGGCGATGTTCCTGAGTTCTTCGCGACTTATCATGGCTTGCCTCCGTTCTCGGCGAACAGTTTGTCACGTTGCGGGTCGGCCCACTGGACGGCCTTGTGCACCGCCTTGACGATGGCACGCGGGGTAACCGTTGCACCGGCGTAGTAATCGAAACGGCCGTGGTCCTTCTTGACCCGCCAGCCCTTGTCAGTCACCGTCGCCAGCGACAGGCCGATGAACTGGTTGATCCAGGGCGCAGCCTTGTTCTTGTCCTTCTTCGGGTCGACATAGTCGCCGAGTCCCGGCGTTTCCTTGTGCTGCGTGACACGCACCCCGGCCAGTGTACCGTCGGCGCGTAGTGCGATCAGCAGGCGCACCTTGCCGGCGTAGCCATCCGGTGCTACGGCTTCGAAGACAAGCCCCACCGGCTGGCCGCCACGGCGTGCCCGGTAGAGCAGTGTTGGCTGGTCGAGGCCGAGTTGCGGCGTTGGCGGTAGCGTCAGGGTGTCGGAGAGCAGGAAGTTGTCGTAATCGGTGCGCGGTAATACTTCGTCGACCAGCTTCATCTTCTCTTCGGCGGCCGAGGCTTCGATGGCCGGCTTGGTCCATTGATAGGCAGCAGAAAGCAGGCCGGTAAAGAAGATCACGAAAACGAACAGGATGGACGCCGTACGCATCGCCATGCCGGTGGCGGAAATTTCGGTGACCGCCGCGTTCACAACTTTTCCTTCATGCCGAAGATTGGCGGTTGCGATAGCAGGTCGATCAGCGGCACGCACAAATTCATCAGCAGTACGGCGAAGGCCACGCCATCCGGGTAGCCGCCGAAAACGCGGATGATGTAGGCGAGCAGGCCGGCGCCGGCGCCGAAGATCAGCTTGCCGCGCGGCGTTGTGCACCCGGAAACCGGGTCGGTGGCGATGAAGAAGGCGCCGAGCATGGCGCCTCCGGAGAACAGGTGGAACAGCGGGTTGGCGAACTGTGTCGGGTGGTAGAGCCAGAGGGCTCCCGAAATCAGCGTCAGGGCGCCGACGAAGGCGAGCGGAACGTGCCAGGTGATGATCTTGCGCTGCCACAGCCAGAGCCCGCCGAGCAGGTAGCCGCCGGCCACCCATTCCCAGCCGCGCCCGGCGAAGTTGCCGAAAATGTCCTGATTGGCCAGCAGCTGGCCGACGTCGACGTTGGCCTCGCCAAGCTTGAGCGCGGTCTTCAGTGCGTCGAGCGGGGTCGCGCCGGTCAGCGCATCGACGCGCGGCGCCAGGCCGAGAATGATGTCGAGTTGTTCCTTGAAGGTCAGCTGCAGGCCGACGCTCGGCCACTGCGACATCAGCGCCGGGAACGAAACGATGCAGACGGCGAAGGCGACCATCGCCGGGTTGAACGGGTTCTGGCCGAGGCCGCCGTAGAGGTGCTTGGCGACGACGATGGCGAACGCCGTGGCGAGTACAATCAACCACCATGGCGCCAGTGGCGGAAAAGTGAGGGCGATCAGCCAGGCGGTAACGATCGCCGAGCCGTCGGAGAGGAACAGCGCCAGCGGCTTGTCGCGCAGCTTAAGTATCAGGGCTTCGGCGCCTAGCGCGGACAGCGAGGCGATTGCCAACTGGACCAGGATCGCCGGGCCGATCAACCAGGCGTAGGCGGCGATGCCGGGGATCAGCGCGATGCAGACCTGCGTCATCACCTGGCTGACGCTGACGTCCTTGAGGAAGAAGGGGGCGGGGGCGAGCATCAGTCGACTTTCTGGCTGGTTTCGTCGGTGGCCGCGATGGTTTCCGCAGTCGCGGGCGCGAGGGCGGCGCGACGGGCTTCGATCTCGGCGACCGTGCGTTGCTGGTCGGCGCTCAGAGCTTCGGTATTTTTTGGCCGTACTGCTTCGCGCTGCGCCTTGGCGCGCTCCATCGCCGCCTGGATGGTGGCCATTTTTGCCGCTTTTTCGGCGTCGACCGCG
>CAZGPO010000188.1:0-4796 GCA_964527745.1 uncultured Dechloromonas sp. | reverse complement strand
TCACGTCAGTCATGGCGTTCGGCGGTTCGGGGCTTCATTTAACCGGACAGTAGTGCCAAATAGTAGTTGTTTGCGGAAGTTGTCAGTTGGTCCGGGCTGGACTTGTCAGGCAGATTACGACGATTTTGCTTTTCTTGTCGGGCGCAAGGCGGCGATCAGCCCGACGATCCCGTCCTTCTGCTGGGTCCAGAAATGGTCGGCATGGGCAGGTGCCGCAAGGAGCGGCGAGTGGACGCCGGTGGCCGGCAGACCCGGGCCGAGATACTGGGTGCCGAACAGGCGGTCCCAGATCGGGAACAGGATCGCGAAATTGCAGCCATGACGAAATTTCTGGCCGTCCGGCAGATCGATGGCATGGTGCCAGCGGTGGTAACGCGGGCTGACCAGCAGGCGTTCGCCGAGCCAGCCGAAACTCAGGCGCGCATTCACGTGCGATAGATTCTCGACGATGCGGATCGCCACCATGAGTCCGATGAAATGCCCCGGCGGAACGCCGATCAGCAGCGCGATAACAGAAAACCAGGCGCCGCCGATCAGGTCGTCGAGCAGATGGTTGCGGCTGTCGGTCCACAACGACATCTGGCGCTGGCTGTGATGGATCGCGTGCAGCGCCCACCACCAGCGCAGCGTATGCGACAGGCGATGACGCCAGTATTCGGCGAAATCGAGAATGACGAGATAGACGAAGAAACTCGCCAGGGGATGGGTTTCCAGCGCCGGAAACAGGTCCTCCAACTGGCGCGGCATGATGTCGTGGAAGCGCAGCCAGCTTTCGAGATCCATGATGAGCGGGCTAAGCAGCGCGAACACAGCCAGCGGGATGATGCCCAGGCGATCGAGAAAGGTGTAGAGCACATCGACGCGCACCGCCTTGCGATCAGGCCAGTCTTCGACCGGCCGGAAATATTCCAGCGGGCGCAGCAGCAGATAGGCAACGCTCAACTGAAGCACGCCGTAGAGAAAGAATTCGACGCCGTCGAAAGCCGGCTCGAGCAGGCTGCCCAAGCCGAGCGCCAGCAAGGGAGTTTGCACGACATATTCGAGCAGCCAGCCCTGAATCATCACGAAAGTTTCGAGGAAAGACTGGAGCATCTATCTGGTCGCCAGCGTCGCGAAACAGAATCCCCGGGCTTCCAGCCCGCTTAACAATTCATCGAGCATCGGCGCGAAGGGTTCCTTGCGTGACCAGATGCCGAGGTGCGCCATGACGATGTCGCCGTCTTTCAGGTTCTTCAGTGCGCGGTCGACCAGCAGGGCATTGGGGTAGCTCTCCGACGGTAGTTCATCGCCAAGGAAACCGGCTGGTGCCCAGCCGACATGCCGGTAGCCGCAGGCTTGCGCAGATTTCAGCGTCAGCGGCGTCGTGCGCCCGCCGGGAGCGCGCCACAGCGGATCGAGGGCGCGTCCGGCAAGTTCCTTGAAGCGCCTGTCAGGGTGGCGGACTTCATTGCAAATGGTATCGCCGTCGAGCTGCTCGGTCTTGCCATCCATCAGCCGGTACAGGGTCAGCTTGCCCTGATCCTTGCGAAAACTGCCATGGCGCCAGGTATGGCTGCCGAACGCGTGACCCTCGGCGACGCGCGCCTGCCAGTAGGCGGCCCAGCTCTCGTCGAGCGCGTAATCGCCGCGCAGCGTCTTTTCATTGGCGACGAAAAAAGTCGCCCTGGCCTTGTGCTTTGCCAATATGTCGGCGATCAGTTCGGCGTGGCGCATGTTGCCGGTATCGAAAGTAAGATACAGCGTGCCGCTGCAGGCGGCATTCGCCATGCCGGTGGCAAGGGCCAGGGCGCCGCCTAGCATGAGGCGTCGCGTGAAGCCTCCTGTGCTCATTTGCGCGGCGCGTGGTTGAGGAAGAATACCCCGTGCGGCGAACTTCCGACCGGGATCGAGGCCTTGAGTTTTCCGGTCGTCAGGTCGATGACCTGAACGCGCCGGGCGAAGCGCGCGGTCGCCCACAATTCCTTGCCATCGGCACGCACTTCCATGTCGTCCGGGCCGCCCGGCACCTCGTATTTGTCGATGACAGTCATGGTTTGGGTGTCGAGCAGAGAAATGCTGCCGCTGACCGAGCGATTGGAAACAAAGTAGTGCCGGCCATCGCCGCGCGGATGCAGATTGTGGGCAGCGGTGTCGGTAGCTACCTTCTTGACTGTTTTTTGCGTCCGCCAGTCGATGACCTCGACGTAGCCCTCGCCCATGATAGCGACCAGCAGATAGCGGTTGTCGGGCGACATGACGATACCGGCCGGCGTCGGGCCGACCGCCATCACCCATTCCTTCTTCAGCGTCTTCAGGTTGATCGCCATCACTTCGTTGGAGTCCTGCAGGGTGATGAAGACATACTCGCCGGCGGCGTCGAACGCCATGTGCGACGGCGTGCGCGGCGCGTGCAGCCGGGCCTTGAGTTTGACGGTGAGGGCATCGTAGATGTCGACACGGTCAAGGCGCAGCGAATTGCTGACGAAAAACTTGTTGTCGGGCGAAAAACCGATTTGATAGGGATCGGAGATATCGCGGATGCGCCTTTGTTCCTTGCCGGTCAGCGGGTCGAAGAACACCAGCTGGTTCGACGCCGAGCAGGCGACGATGAGCGACTTGTCATCCGGCGTCGGCATCAGGTGATGTGGCTCCTTGCATACCGGCGTCTTGCCGATGACCTTGTAGGTTTCGCTATCGATCAGGCTGATCGTGCCATCCGCCGAGTTCAGCGCGATGGCGAGGTTTGGTGCGGCGCTGGCGGCGCTGGTGCAGGCGAGCAGCGCCGCCAGTACAGCGGCGATGCGCTGGTGGCGGGAAACCTTGTTCGGCATGTTCAGGCGGCGTAACGGGTCGGGTCAGCGACACCCGCCGCAGCGAAGCCCTCGGCGCGCAAGCGGCAGGAATCGCAGGCGCCGCAGGCGCGGCCGTCAGCGTCGGCCTGGTAGCACGAAACGGTCAGGCCGTAATCGACACCAAGATTGGTGCCGAGGCGAATGATCTCGGCTTTGGACAGCGCCATCAGCGGCGCGTGGATGGATAGCCGGGCGCCTTCGACACCGGCGCGGGTCGCCAGGTTGGCCATCTTCTCGAAAGCGGCGATGTATTCGGGCCGGCAATCGGGATAGCCCGAATAGTCTACGGCATTGACGCCGACGAAGATGTCGCGGCTACCCAGCACTTCGGCCCAGGCCAGCGCCAGCGAAAGCATGATGGTGTTGCGCGCCGGCACGTAGGTGACGGGGATGCCCGGCTGCACACCGGAAGTCGGCACTGCGATGCGGGTATCGGTCAGGGCCGAACCGCCGAACTGGGCGAGGCCGAAATTGATGGTGCGCTGCTCGCTGGCACCCAGCACTTTGGCGACCCGTTCGGCGGCCTGCAGTTCGACGTTGTGGCGCTGGCCGTAGTCGAAGGACAGGCAGTAGCAGGCGAAGCCCTGGCTGCGTGCAATGGCCAGGCAGGTCGCGGAATCGAGGCCGCCGGAGAGGAGGATGACAGCGGGTTTCATGGCTCGCGAATATACCCGAATTTGGCGGTCGACCGCACCGGAACCCGTTGGCTGATGGGCTACAATTCGGATTTTTCAGACTGTCCACGGAGAATTCGATGTCGCTTCGCCTGACTGCCCTTGCCGTCGCTTTGATGCTCGCCGGTTCCGTTCACGCCGCCGACAAGATCAAGGTCGGTTTTGTTTCGACCCTTTCCGGGCCGGGTGCCGGGCTCGGCGTCGATATCCGCGACGGTTTCAACCTGGCCATGAAGCAACTCAACGGCCAGCTGGGCGGCCTGCCGGCCGAGGTCATCATCGCCGATGATCAGCAGAGTCCGGACATCGCCAAGCAGACGGCCGACAAGTTCCTGAAGAAGGACAAGGTCGATTTCATGACCGGCATCGTCTTTTCCAACATCATGCTGGCGGTCGGCCCGACCGTTTTCGAGAACGAAACCTTTTACATTTCAGCCAACGCCGGACCTTCGCAACTCGCCGGCGAGCAGTGCAACCCATTCTTCTTCAACGTCGCCTGGCAGAACGACAACCTGCATGAAGCCGTCGGCAAGATCGTTCAGGAGAAGGGGTACAAGAATGTCGTGATCGTCACCCCGAACTATCCGGGCGGCAAGGATGCGGTGTCAGGCTTCAAGCGCTATTACAAGGGCAACATCACCGAAGAGATCTATACCAAGCTCGGCCAGCTCGACTACGCTGCCGAACTGGCGCAGATCCGCTCGATCAAGCCGGATGCGCTGTTCTTCTTCCTCCCCGGCGGCATGGGCATCAACTTCGTCAAGCAGTTCGTCGGCGCCGGTCTGTCGCGCGATACTCAGCTCTTCGCGCCCGGTTTCTCGGCCGACGAGGACGTGATCAAGGCGGTCGGCGCGCCGATGATCGGTATCTTCAATTCCTCGCACTGGGCGCATGACATGGACAATCCGGAGAACAGGCGCTTTGTCGCCGAGTTCCAGAAGGAATACGGCCGCCTGCCCTCGCTCTATGCCTCGCAGGGCTACGACGCTGCCTTGATGATGGACGGCGCCGTGCGCGATGTGAAGGGCAAGGTCGAGGACAAGGACGCCCTGCGCAAGGCACTCCGGGCCAAGCATTTCAAGTCGGTGCGCGGTGACTTCAAGTTCAATACCAACCATTATCCGGTGCAGAATTACTACCTGCGCGTTATCGGCAAGGACGCTGGCGGCCGCGTTACCAACAAGTTGATGGGCACGATCTTCACCAACCATGCCGACGCCTACGTTGCCGCCTGCAAGATGAAGTGACCCAGCTGGTTCTCGAGCAGGCCCTCAACGGCCTGCAGTTCGGC
>CAZGPO010000187.1:0-4880 GCA_964527745.1 uncultured Dechloromonas sp. | reverse complement strand
GGCAGGATGACGTCGAAGGCCGACAGGCGGTCGCTGGTGATAATCAGCAGTTTTTCGGCGTCGACCGCGTAAATGTCGCGGACCTTGCCCCGGGAGAGCAGCGGCAGGCTGGTGATGGACGACTGGAAGAGCGGTGCGGTCACGGCGGTATTCCCGAAAATCAAAAGGGCGATTATAAATTATTGCGCCGCTTCGCCTTCCTCGGCGCTCAGCTTTCTGCGCATGCGATGCGTACCCCAAGCCACCAAACCGGCGATCACCGGGATCGAGATGGCGGTGATGATGTCGGTGTCCAGATGGTGCAGATCCTTGGTGCCCTTGGCCAGATACTGAACCAGTTGTGAACCGTAATAAGTGAGGACGACCACCGACAGCCCCTCGACGGTTTCCTGCAGGCGCAACTGAAGACGGGCGCGGCGGTTCATTTGCGACAGCTGCTCCTGATTCTGGCGTTCGAGTTCGACATCGACGCGGGTGCGCAGCAACTGGCTGTTGCGCGCGACCCGCCCCGAGAGGTCCTCGAGACGGCGGCTCATCGCGACACAGGTGTTCATCGCCGGCTGCAGTCGGCGCTGCATGAATTCCTCGAAGGTCGGCAGACCGCGAATGCGGGTTTCCCGAAGCTCCTCGATGCGCTGCATGACCAGGCGGTGATAGGCATTCGACGCGCCGAAACGGAAGGTCGTCCGGGCGACGCCGTGTTCGACTTCTGCCGCCAGCTGGGTCAGGTTGGCGAGGACCTTGCGTTCGTCTTCCGGTGAATTGGCCTCGCCGATGTGATCCATCATTTCGGCCAGGCGCTTTTCCGCCGCATGCAGGGTGCCCCCGACCGCCTTGGCCACCGGCAGGCCGAGCAAGGCCATTATCCGGTAGGTCTCGATCTCGACCAGGCGTTGTATCGTCCGCCCCGCCTGGCGGCGGGTCAGCGCAACATCGATGACAAGAAAGCGCGAGAAGCCATTGTCGATCTTGAAGTCGGTGAAGATCCAGGCGGCGCCATCGGCTACCTGGGATGCCACCATCTGGCGCCCGCTTGCCGCAAGATCGGCGAGGACGGATTCGGGCTTCGTTTCATCGGCCGAACGCAGTTCGACATGGGTGGCGACCATCAACTTGCCGGGAATGGCGGCCAGCCACTCGGGAAGCA
This sequence comes from uncultured Dechloromonas sp., assembly GCA_964527745.1. Lineage (GTDB taxonomy): Bacteria > Pseudomonadota > Gammaproteobacteria > Burkholderiales > Rhodocyclaceae > Azonexus. Next base: position 3,733 of record CAZGPO010000187.1, on the reverse strand, counting down.
CGGCATCGAACGCCGTGACTACCGCTTGCAGGGGTTCACCGGCGACCAGCGGCCGGAAAAAGGTGTAGCTCGAGAATTCGGTGTGCCGTTCCCAGCGCAGACGGAAGCTGCCGGCATCGACTGTCAGGTGTGTATCGGAACGTTCGATCGAATTGCAGACCTGGCTCTGGCACAGGCGGGTCAGATTTTCGCGCTCGGCGTCGACGGTCGATCCCCCACCCTTGAATACCAGATGCGTAACAAGGACCGGCCCGATGATCGGCAACGGCGGGCGCGCATGGAATTCGTTGTTCAGCTGCTGGCGCAGCGGATGTTCTTCGAGTTCGCAGAACTGGAATCGCGGATTCATAAATGGCCCTGGGCGCCGGCCGTGTCGTGGTGCGTGTATTCCCGGTAGTCGCGCAACAGGCTGGGGGCGGTGTGTTCCATCAGGAATTGGCGGAATCGCTGGCCGGCGGGCAGCAATCGCTTGCTGGTCATGTGCGCGACGTACCAGGTGCGCTCGATCGGTGTGCCAACGACATCAAGGATGCAGACGTCGCCGGTTTTGAGTTCGAGCGGCAGGGTGTGCATCGAAAGAAGGCTGATGCCCATGCCCGCCATGACAGCCTGCTTGATTGTTTCGTTGCTGCCGAGGCTGATCGAACGCGCTGGCTGGAAAAGATGTGATTTGAACATTTCCTCCGCTACGCGCCGCGATCCCGAGCCTTCCTCGCGCAGAAGGAAGGTCTCCTGGCGCAATTCATGCAGGTCGAAGTTCCGGGCTTCACGCAGCGGGTGGTCGGCCGGAGCGATCAGGACATAGGGATGGATGGCCAGTGGCTCGGCGTGGGCATCGATTTCGACCGGTGTGCGACCCATGATCGCCAGGTCGATACTGTTGTCCTGCAGCTTCTGTAGCAGAACTTCACGATTGCCGACCGAAAACTCAACCTCGACTTTGGGATTTTCCTTTGAAAACTGGGCCAGTAGCTTGGGCATGAAGTATTTGGCAGTGCTGACCAGACCGACTGAAATATGGCCGATCTCGGCACCGAGCAGGGCTTGCAGATTGCTCTCGGCATCCTTGATCTCACCCAGGATGCGTAGCGCATGGTGCTTCAGCATTTCCCCGGCATCGGTCAGCGTCACCCCGCGGCCAATGCGCTCGAACAGTGCAAGACCGATATTCTCTTCCAGTTGCCGCAACTGCATCGAAACGGCAGGTGGACTCAGATGCAGTTCCTCGGCAGCACGGGCATAACTCAGGTTGCGTGCGGCGACGACGAAGATCTGCAACTGGCGCAGGGTGAGGGTCCGGACAAAATTCACGATTAGCGAACGCCTAACTGGCGCCTTCCTAGGTTAATGGCGAGGTTAACTCTAGGGCGTGGCTCGGGCACTGTCAATGTCGGGGCTTACCATCGGCGGTCGGGCGGAAAGCCTCAGCGGGTCAGTCCTAAGTAGAGCAGCGGAAGCTGCTCCGGTAAACGCTCGATACGATCAAGAACTTGCCAGCGGCTCCCGAAAATGTCGCTTACGTATTCGTCGGCCTTGGGGTCGAGGCTAAGGCAGAATACCGTGACGCCATCGCTGGCCAGTTCCCCGACTGCCCTCTTCGCGTCATTGCGCAGGTAGTCGGTATCGGTGACGTCGATGTCGGACGGTTCGCCGTCGGTCAGTAGCAGCAGAACCTTCTTGTCGGCCTTGCGATGCGATAGATAGTGGCCGGCATGGCGCAGGGCTGCCCCCATGCGCGTCGACCAGCCGGCTTCCATGGCGGCAAGACGGGCCTTGACCGTTTCGTCCCAGCGTTCGCTGAAGCCCTTGATGTGGTGATAGCGCACCTCGTGGCGGGTGTCGGACTGAAAACCGGCAATGGCGAACGGGTCGCCGAGCGCTTCGATCGCCCAGGCCAGCAGCGAGACCGCTTCCTGGCTGAGTTCGAGGATGGTTTGCTGGCTGCCGGCGACCTTCTCGTTCAGCGACTGTGAAAGGTCGAGTAGCACCATGACCGTGATGTCACGGCCATCGGTACGGTGACTCATGTTGATGCGCGGATCGGGCGTCGCGCCGCCCTTGAAGTCGATCAGCGAGCGCAGTGCGACATCGAGATCGAGTTCACTGCCTTCTTCCTGGTAGCGGATACGCACCTTGTCCTGCGGCTTGAGTAAATCGAGCAGGCGCTTCAGCTGTTTGGCCAGCGTTGCGTGCTTGGCCAGCAACTGGTCGATGACCGCAGGATTCCCACTGGGATGCAGGGCTTCGTAGAGGCTGACCCAGTCCGGCCGGTAAGTCTGGGTCTGATAGTCCCACTCGGGATAGTGGCGTGGTGGCAGACCCCTGGCTTCATCCTTGTGGTCGAGTTTGCGCTCTTCGTCGAAAGCCTCTTCCTCGTCGCCCTCCTCGATGAATTGCCACATCTGGCGATTGTCATCGCGGTAGTCGATGACTGTGTCAACGAAATGCACCTTGGCCAACTGGTCACTCTGGCGCCGTGTCCGGGTGACGTAAGAGAGCGCCAGGCCGGCGATTTCGCTGGTGCTCGATGTGCTCGCGGCCAGCTGGTCGTGAAAGCGTCTGACATATTCGAGCAGATTCTTGTCGGCGTAGCCGTGATCGGGATCGAGCAGTGCCCGCGACAACATGGTCAAGCGGTGGCGCAGGCAGGAGGTCGTTTCCGGGTCGCAGGCATTTTCGACCGGCTTCGGATGCAGAGCCAGGAAGATGCGGCGTAGACCCGGATACTCGCGGATCAGCAAAGTTTCGACGCGGCAGTCCTCGAAAAACTCCACCGCCATGCGCTGGAAGGGGCTCCAGTTGTCGGCGATCTGCGGCTTGCTCCAGCGCCGGTGGCCGATCATGTGGGCGAGCACGGCGCGGTAGCGGTCGAGGCCGGAGACGCCATTCGCATCGTCGAGCACGTCCGGTACGCGCATGCCGAGTTTGTCGTAGTAAGGGACCGGCTTGCGCAATTCGTCGAAGGCGGTCGAGTATGGTACGAGCAAGTCGCTGTCGCGCCACAGTGCGCGCAGGTAGAGGTCGAGCTGACGTTCGACGTCGGCGAACAGCGTGCCGTGGCGTTCGCGCTGGAGCACGGCGCGGCTGTCAGGCGACTGTAGTTTGAAATAGTCGATCTGTCGCTCGGGATGATTGCCGTAGTTGCGAATCCCGTATTCCACCCAGTTCTTGAGACCGGCCATCGACAGCAGATTGGTCAGAAACGGCGCCTGATCGAAGAATTCCGGCAGGCCGGGGCTGGGGAAGGTGGTGTGGTGGCCGTGGATCGAGCCGCTGGTGCGCAGCATCAGGTCGCGTGCGATATCGAGATAGAACTGCAATTGCCCGGCGGACTGCAGACGCCGGGCGACGGCGGCCAGCGTTTGCAGGAAGGGGGCGATCGCTTTGCCATTCGGCGATTTTTGCAGCGCGCGGACAAGGTCCATTACCGGCGTCAATACGTCGCTGCCGAGCGTTGTGACGACGTTTGGCCATGCCTCGAGAAAAGCCAGCATCGGCTCGGGGCCGCGCCCCAACTTGCCGAGGAGGCGCGCGGCTTCCAGATACGGCTCGATCTGTGCCTTTGAGAAACTGGTCAGCGCTTCGTTGACGCATTCCTCGAAGACGTCGGCCACCTGGGGAAAACCGCAGTCGACCTGCAGCCAGTAAGCCTGGACCTGCGGGTGCAGCATCGTCTGCTTGCGGGCATCCTTGACCGGAGCGCTGGTCATCGCCGGCTTGGCTTCCCGCCTTC
>CAZGPO010000186.1:0-4905 GCA_964527745.1 uncultured Dechloromonas sp. | reverse complement strand
GGCATCCCCTTTACCTGTGCGGTGGGGCGGGATAATATCTTCGCCGTTCAGTTCCACCCCGAGAAAAGTGCTCAGGACGGCCTGCAGCTTCTGAAAAATTTCGTCGCGTGGCGTCCGTAAGACGACGCTGTCCGAGTTCATGCTGATTCAAAATCCATGCTGATTATTCCCGCCATCGATCTCAAGGACGGCCAGTGTGTCCGTCTCAAGCAGGGCCTGATGGAACAGGCCACCATCTTTTCCGACAGTCCGGCCGAAATGGCCCGCCACTGGGTTGATCAGGGCGCGCGCCGCCTGCATCTGGTCGATCTCAACGGCGCCTTTGCCGGCAAGCCGAAAAACGAACCGTCGATCAAGGCGATCCTGCGCGAAGTCGGCGATGATATTCCGGTGCAGCTCGGCGGCGGCATTCGCGACCTCGACACCATTGAACGCTGTCTTGATGACGGCCTGACTTATGTCATCATCGGCACCGCAGCGGTCAAGAATCCCGGCTTTCTGCACGACGCCTGCACCGCCTTCCCAGGCCACATCATCGTCGGCCTTGACGCCAAGGACGGCAAGGTCGCCACCGATGGCTGGTCGAAGCTGACCGGGCACGATGTCGTCGACCTCGGCAAAAAGTACGAGGATTATGGCGTCGAATCGATCATCTACACCGACATCGGCCGTGATGGCATGCTGTCGGGTATCAACATCGATGCCACCGTGCGCCTGGCGCAGGCGCTGACCATCCCGGTCATCGCTTCCGGCGGCTTGTCCTCGCTCGACGATATCCGCCAGCTCTGCGCGCTCGAAGCCGAGGGAATCGTCGCCACCATTGCCGGTCGCGCCATCTACGATGGTTCGCTGGACTTCAAGGCCGCACAGGAAGCCGCTGACGCCGGCAGCGCCTGATGCTGGCCAAACGCATCATTCCCTGTCTCGATGTCACTGCCGGGCGCGTCGTCAAGGGCACCAACTTCGTCGCCCTGCGTGACGCCGGCGACCCGATCGAAATCGCTCGTCGTTACGACGAGCAGGGTGCCGACGAAGTTACCTTTCTCGACATCACGGCTTCTTCCGACCAGCGCGACATCATCCTGCATATCGTCGAGGCCTGCGCCGCACAGGTTTTCATTCCGCTCACCGTCGGTGGCGGCGTGCGCAAGGTCGAGGATGTCCGCCGCCTGCTCAATGCCGGCGCCGACAAGGTGTCGATGAACACCGCCGCGGTGAATGACCCCGATCTTGTCTTCAATGCGTCGAGCAAAGTCGGTTCGCAGTGCATCGTCGTTGCCATCGACGCCAAGCAGACAGCGCCGGGCAAATGGAACGTATTCACGCACGGCGGGCGCAACGATACCGGAATCGATGCGGTCGACTGGGCAAAACGGGTCGAAATGCTCGGCGCCGGGGAGATCCTGCTGACCAGCATGGACCGCGACGGCACCAAGAACGGTTTCGATCTGGCGCTGACCCGCGCCGTCGCCGATGCGGTCAAGATTCCGATCATCGCTTCCGGCGGTGTCGGCAACCTGCAGCATCTTGCCGACGGCGTCAGCGAAGGCCGCGCCGATGCGGTGCTGGCCGCCTCGATCTTCCATTTTGGCGAATACACGGTGCGCCAGGCCAAGGAATACATGGCGGCACAAGGCATCGAAGTACGCCTGTGAGCGATCTCGACAATTTCCAGCCCTGGCTCGAAGCGCTCAAATGGGACGCCGACGGCATGATCCCGGCGATCGCCCAGGACGACAACGGGCGGGTCGTAATGTTCGCCTGGATGAATCGCGATTCGCTACAGGAAACCGTGCGTAGCGGCAACGCGGTATACTGGTCGCGTTCACGGCGGCGGCTGTGGCGCAAGGGCGAGGAATCGGGGCATTTCCAGAAGATCCGCTCGATCCGCACCGACTGCGACGGCGATGTATTGCTGCTGACGATTGAACAGGTGGGTGGGATTGCCTGTCACACTGGACGTGCCAGTTGTTTTTTCAACGAATTGAACGGCGAGCGCTGGGTTCCCGTCGATCCGGTCCTGAAAGACCCAAAGGAAATTTACGCAAAATGAGTACGCAAGACATGCTGCACCGTCTCTCGGAGACGCTCATCTCACGGCGCAATGCCGATCCGTCGACGTCCTACTCGGCACAATTGTTCGCCGGTGGTCCCGACTCGATCCTCAAGAAGATCGGCGAGGAAAGCGCCGAACTGATCATGGCCGCCAAGGATGGCAAACGTCTCAAGATCGTCTGGGAATCGACCGACGTGATTTACCACGTCATGGTCCTGCTCGCCTTCTACGGCCTCGGCATCGAGGACGTGCTCCAGGAAATGCGCCGCCGCGAGGGTATTTCCGGCATCGACGAGAAGGCCGCGCGGAGCGCCAAGTGAGCGACTGCATTTTCTGCAAGATCGTCGCCGGCAAGATTCCGGCGCAGAAAGTCTACGAAGACGACGAAATCCTCGCCTTCAACGACATCAACCCGGCGCGTCCAGTACATGTGCTGGTGATTCCGAAGAAGCACATCGCGTCGCTGGCGACGCTGGGTGCCGACGATACGCCGGTGCTCGGCAACATGCTCGCCAAGGCCAGTGCGATCGCGACGGAACAGGGTAGCCCGGACGGTTTTCGCATTATCATCAATACCGGTCGGGTCGGACAGCAGGAAGTCCCGCACCTGCATCTACATATCGTGGGCGGACCGGACCCGGTCGGCCCCATGCTGAAACGCATTTAGGAGACAAACATGGGCAGTTTTTCCATCTGGCACTGGTTGATCGTATTGGTTATCGTGATGCTGGTCTTCGGCACCAAGAAACTGCGCAACGTCGGGCAGGATCTCGGCGGCGCGGTCAAAGGCTTCAAGGACGGCATGAAGGACGCCAACGCGACCGACCAGCCGGCAGCCAATGCACCGACCGAGAAAGTCAGCGGTCAGACCATCGACGTCGAAGTGAAGGAAAAGACCAAGTCCTGATCGGCTTGCCCGAGTCGCGCGCCGTGTGAGCGGTCGCGCGTCATGCGGCTGCCCAGCGGTCTACACTCATGTTCGATATCGCATTTTCCGAACTCATGATCATCGGCGTCGTCGCCCTGCTCGTCATCGGGCCGGAGAAGCTGCCCAAGGTCGCCCGTACGCTCGGCCATCTGCTTGGCCGCGCACAACGCTACGTCAATGACGTCAAGTCCGACATCAACCGCGAAATCCAGCTCGACGAGTTGAAGAAACTGCAGTCCGAGGTCACCGAATCGGCCCGTTCGCTCGAGGATTCGGTACGCAAGGAATTCGACGCCGCCCGTTCTGCCGTCGAAGTCCCGGCTCAGGCGGCGGTTGCCGAACTGGATGAGGCGGCGAAGCAACTCAGCGCAGGGTCAGCCCTGCCCGAACCGCCCGCCGTCGACCAACCCGGCAAGCCTGCCGCATGAGCGATCCAGTGCAGGATTCGCCGGACGAAACGTCGTTCATTTCGCACCTCGTCGAGCTGCGCGACCGCCTGTTGCGCAGCGTGATTGCGATCGCCGTCATGCTCGGCATCCTGGCCCTCTATCCGGGGCCGGCCGCCATCTACGACTTTCTCGCGGCGCCGCTGACCGCAGCCTTGCCGGAAGGCACCAACATGATTGCGATCGGCGTCATCACGCCGTTCATGGTGCCGCTCAAGGTCACGGCAATGCTCGCTTTCGTGCTGGCGTTGCCGTTCATCCTCTACCAGGCCTGGTCCTTCATCGCACCCGGACTCTACGCCCACGAGAAGCGTCTCGGCATGCCGCTGATCATTTCGAGCACGCTGCTCTTCCTGGTCGGCATGGCCTTCTGCTACTACTTCGTTTTCGGCCAGGTGTTCAGCTTCATCTCCAGCTTCGCCCCCAAGAGCATCACACCGGCCCCGGATATCGAGGCCTACCTGTCGTTCGTGATGACGATGTTCCTCGCCTTTGGCTTCGCCTTCGAAGTGCCGGTGGCGCTGGTCGTCCTGGTCAAGCTCGGCGTTGTTTCGGTGGATAAGCTCAAGGAGTGGCGCTCCTATTTCGTCGTCGGCGCTTTCATCGTTGCCGCTGTGGTGACGCCGCCGGACGTCGTCTCGCAACTGTCGCTGGCGATTCCGATGTGTCTGCTCTATGAGCTCGGCCTGCTGGCGGCACGTCTCGTTTCGCGCCCGGTCGAGACCGCCGCGGTCGACCCGGTTTCCGAGTCAAATATGGATGCCGAAATGGACAACGCGGAAGAGGAGTTCCGCAAACTGTCCGAAAAGTGATCGGCACCAGCCACTGAGACGCTTACTCCGCTTCGCTGCGCATGGCCGGTCGTTTGCCGATCTTGACCTGCGTATCGACCAGGGTCTTGTCGCGGCGCAGGCGGAATGGCGAGCGTTCGTCCGGCTTCAGCGCGGCGATCAGTTCGAGCATCGCCTGCGGGTCCTTGACCGGCTTGCCTCCGACCATCAACAGCACGTCGCCGGGGCGGATGCCGGCTGCGTCGGCCGGGCTGTCGCGCACTACACCGGCGATCAGTGCGCCCTCGCTGTCAGGCAGGCCGAACGATTCGGCCAGTTCGGGGGTAATTTCCTGCGCTTCGATACCGACCCAGCCGCGCGTCACGGTACCGTTCTGGATGATCTGCTCCATGATGTTTCTGGCGCTCGAGACCGGGATCGCGAAGCCGATGCCGACCGTGCCGCCGGTTTGCGAATAGATGGCGGTGTTGATGCCGATCAGATGGCCGTTGGTATCGACCAGCGCGCCGCCCGAGTTGCCGGGATTGATGGCGGCGTCGGTCTGGATGAAGTTCTCGAAGGTATTGATCCCGAGGTGCGAACGCCCGAGCGCCGAGACGATACCCATGGTCACCGTCTGACCGACGCCAAACGGGTTGCCGATGGCCAGCACGACATCGCCGACGCGCAGGTTGTCCATCTGGC
>CAZGPO010000185.1:0-4919 GCA_964527745.1 uncultured Dechloromonas sp. | reverse complement strand
CGCCGATTTACCCGTTCGCCGGCTTCCGGGTGCACCCGATTTACGATGATTTCACGACGCCGACCTTCGACGACCGGCACAACCTGATCAAGGGCGGTTCGTGGATTTCCTGCGGCAACGAGTCGCGGCACGCGGCACGCTATGCCTTCCGCCGGCACTTCTTCCAGCATGCCGGTTTCCGTTACGTGGTCGGCGAGCCCTTGCCGGTGCGACCGGTCTCGCATTACGAAAGCGACCGCCTGGTTTCGGAATATGCCGAATTCCATTACGGTGACGACTATTTTGGCGTCGCCAATTTCCCGCGCGCCGTCGCTGAACTGGCGATTGCGGCAATGGCCGGCCGCCCGGCCGGCAAGGCGCTCGACCTCGGTTGCGCGACCGGCCGCGCTACTTTTGAACTGGCGCGACACTTCACGAAGGTTACAGGGCTGGATTTCTCGGCACGCTTCATCGGTGTCGGCGCCCAGCTCGCGGCGCAGGGCAGTTTGCGCTACACGTTGCTGGACGAGGGCGAGCTGGTGTTCTACCGCGAACGGCGCCTGTCCGATCTCGGGCTCGAAGAAGTGCGTGACCGGTTCGAATTCGTCCAGGGGGATGCCTGCAACCTCAAGCCGATCCATGCCGATTACGATCTCGTTCTGGCCGCCAACCTGATCGACCGCCTGCACAGTCCGCGCCAGCTGCTCGAAGGCATCCACGCCCGGATCAGGCCCGGCGGCCTGCTGGTCATCACTTCGCCCTACACCTGGCTGGAGGAGTACACCGCGCGCGAGGAGTGGATCGGCGGCTTCAAGAAGGACGGTGAAAATTTCACCACGCTGGACGGGCTGAAAGCGATTCTTGGCCAGCATTTCTGCCTGCTCGGCGAGCCGTGCACTATTCCGTTCGTGATCCGCGAAACGCGCCGCAAATTTCAGCATACGCTGGCCGAAGTGACGGTCTGGGAGCGCGTCGACCTCGTCTAGCGTGCGCCGGTCGTGTGTTCCGGAAACGCGGAAAAGCCAAGTCCTGGACTTTGCGGGAGCAGCATCCGGCCGTCGGTGATGGGCGGTGCCGGGCCGGTATCGCGAGCCAACCAGCCGGCTGTCGCCAGTCCGTGGCAGGCATCCGGGGCAAGGGCTGCGGCGAGGTGAGCGCAGGCGGTCAGGCCGCAGGCGCTTTCCAGGCTGGAAGTGACGATGCAATCGATACCCGCCGCCTGGGCGCGCAGCCCGAACTCGACGCTGGCCAGCAGTCCGCCATGGCGGCCCGGCTTGATGATCAGGCGGCGGACGGGCGGCGCCTGCCAGAAATCGCAGGCGATCAGGTGGCTTGATTCGTCGATCGCCAGCGGGAACGGAACCATCGCCTGCAGCCGGCGCAACGTGGCGAGATCCGGTTCGTGCAGGGGTTCCTCGATAGCCTCGATTGGCAATGGGTGGCAGGCAACGAGAAAACGTTCGGCGTCGGCCGAACCCCAGGCGGCATTGGCGTCCAGGCGCAGCCGGATGCCGGCGGGTAGCGCGGCGCAGAGCATTTGCAGGTGGTCGATTTCTTCGCGCAGCGGGCCGCTGCCGACCTTGATCTTGAGGATGCGGAATCCCTCGGCCACGGCATCCCGGATGACGTCCGGGGTCAACGAAGAAATTGACCCCAAAACCGCGTTGACCGCAACGCAAGCCACGGGTGCCGAACAGGCGATCCAGGCGCCGAGCGGCAGGCCGGCGCGCTGGGCGGTGACATCGAGCTGCGCGCATTCCTCGGCCAGCGCGCGCGCTGCGTTGTCGTCGATGCCGGCTTCCGGCAACGGGGCGCAGTCGCCCCAGCCGGTCAGTCCATCAGCGGTGTGCAGGCGGAGCAGGCTGCCGCACCGTTCGCTGAAGGTGCCGCGACTGGTCTGCCACGGCCGGCGTAGCGGCAGGCAATACGGCAGCCAGTCCCGAGCGACGGTGGTCACGGGCGTTTGCGGTATTTTCCGAAGTCGGGCGGGCGGCGTTCGAGCCAGGCATTGCGGCCTTCCTGGCCTTCGGCGCTCATGTAGAACAGCCCGGTGGCGTTGCCCGCCAGTTCCTGGATTCCGGCCAGGCCATCGGTGTCGGCGTTGAAGCCGGCCTTGATCATGCGCAGCGCCATCGGTGACAGCTTGAGCATGTCGCGGCACCAGTTCACGGTTTCTTCCTCCAGCCTGTCGACCGGCACGACGGCGTTGACCAGTCCCCAGTCGAGCGCGGTGGCGGCATCGTACTGGCGGCACAGCAGCCAGATTTCCTTGGCCCGCTTCATGCCGATGGTGCGCGCCATCAACCCGGCGCCGAGGCCGGCATCGAAGCTGCCGACGCGCGGCCCAGTCTGGCCGAAGCGCGCGTTGTCGGCGGCGATGGTCAGGTCGCAGACGAGGTGCAGGACGTGGCCGCCGCCGATCGCATAGCCGGCCACCATCGCCACCACCGGCTTGGGCAGGCGGCGGATCTGCATCTGCAGGTCGAGCACGTTGAGGTGCGGCGTGCCGCCCTCGTCGATGTAGCCCTCGGCACCGCGCACGGTCTGGTCGCCGCCCGAGCAGAAAGCCTCATGGCCGGCCCCGGTCAGGATGATGGCGCCGATGGCGTTGTCGTGGTGGGCGCGGTGGAAGGCGTCGATCAGCTGCGTGACGGTTTCCGGGCGGAAGGCATTGCGTCGCTCGGGACGGTTGATGGTGATGCGGGCGATGCCTTCGGCGGCGTCGTAAAGGATGTCGGAATAAGTGGCCTGGCTTTGCCAGGCGGGGAGGCGGTTGGTCATGGGGTGCGGTGCGTGAAGGACAGGCAGCGAGTATAGCTTTACCCGCTGCCCGCCGATTTGATGCCGGCATGATTTTGCGAATCCGGACTGGCGTGCCAAACCAAAGGATTTGCCGGGATGGGGCAAGCTTGATTACAATCCCAAATGAATTGACCGGTGATTTCTCAGCATCTGCCTACAAAAAGCAACCATCCATAGGGTGGACCGGAACAAGATGGCCAATGCGACGATTTGCTCAACAAACTTTGATAGGAGACAACAGCATGCCAGCACCAGCCAAGACAGCAACCAAAACATCTGCCAAGACGACAACAAAGGCGGCAACCAAACCTGCGGTCAAGGACGTCGTCAAGGCACCCGCCAAGGCAGCAGCCAAGACTGCGGTAGCGACGCCGGCCAAGGCAGCTCCGGCCGCCAAGAAAGCCGCTGCGCCGGCCAAGGCCAAAGCCAAGAAAAAAGCGCCGCCGATTTCGCCAGACCAGCGTAACCATTACGTCGAGATCGCCGCCTATTACATTGCCGAACGGCACGGGTTTACGTCCGGTCGTGAAGTAGCGGACTGGGCCGAAGCCGAAGCCGAAATCGACCGTCTGCTCGGCGGCGGCCACTTCAATCCCTGATGTAATGCCGGCTTGCGGGGCAATCCTGCAAGCCGGTTCAGGGTGGGTGTGATTATCCCGCCAGCGCGGCGGTGACGATGCCCTGCGCCTCGCGCACGATTTCCTGCAGGTGTTCGGGGCCCCTGAAGCTTTCCGCGTACAGCTTGTAGATATCCTCCGTCCCGGACGGACGCGCGGCAAACCAGCCATTCTCGGTCGTCACCTTGAGGCCGCCGATGGGCGCGTCGTTGCCTGGCGCGCGGGTCATTTTCGCGATGATCGGTTCGCCCGCCAGCGTCGCGGCGGCGACCCGTTCGCCGGTGAGTTGCTTGAACGCGGCCTTTTGCGCCGGCGTGGCGGCGGCATCGATGCGCACGTAATACGGCGTGCCGTGCTGGGCGGCGAGTTCCTGATAGTAAACGCCGGGGTCCTTGCCGGTGACGGCGGTAATCTCGGCGGCCAGCAGGCCGAGAATGATGCCGTCCTTGTCGGTGGTCCACGCGCTGCCGTCGCGGCGCAGGAAGGAGGCGCCGGCGCTTTCCTCGCCGCCGAAGCAGAAGCTGCCATCGAGCAGTCCGCCCGAGAACCACTTGAAACCAACCGGCACTTCCAGGAACTTGCGGCCGAGGCCATTGACCACGCGGTCGATCAGCCCGCTCGACACCAGTGTCTTGCCCACTGCTGCACCTGCCGGCCATTGCGGGCGGTGGGTCAGCAGGTAATGGATGGCCACTGCCAGGAAATGGTTGGGGTTGAGCAGGCCGAGCGACGGTGTGACGATGCCGTGCCGGTCGACGTCGGCATCGTTGCCCCAGGCGATGTCGAAACGATCCTTCAGCTTGACTAGGCTGGCCATCGCGAAGGGGCTGGAACAATCCATGCGGATCTTGCCGTCGTGGTCCAGCGTCATGAAGGCGAAGGCCGGATCGACTCTCGGATTCACCACCTCGATGTTCAGGCCGTATTTCTCGGCGATTGGCCTCCAGTACGCCACCGCCGCGCCGCCGAGCGGATCGACGCCGATTTTCAGGCCGGCCCGGCGGATCGCTTCCATGTCGATCACGGCGCCGAGGTCGGCAACGTAGGCTTCGACGAAATCCTCCTGCACGATCGTCGGCGCCGCCAGCGCCTGCGCGTAGGGCAGGCGCCTGACCTGACGGTTGCCGTCCTCCATCAGCGCATTGGCGCGCTGCTCGATCCAGCCGGTGGCATCGGTATCGGCCGGGCCGCCGTGCGGCGGGTTGTATTTGATGCCGCCGTCGCGCGGCGGATTGTGCGAAGGCGTGATGACGATGCCATCGGCGCGCGGCACCTGCGGGATGCGGTTATGGACCAGGATGGCGCGCGAAATGACCGGTGTCGGCGTGTAGCCGTCATCGCGCTGCAGCCGGGTCTCGACGCCATTGGCGGCCAGCACCTCCAGCGCGCTGCGCTGGGCCGGTTCCGACAAGGCATGGGTGTCCTTGCCGAGAAACAGCGGCCCGGTGATGCCTTGCGCCTTGCGGTATTCGCACACGGCTTGCGTGATGGCGAGAATGTGCGCCTCGTTGAAACTGCCAT
>CAZGPO010000184.1:0-4966 GCA_964527745.1 uncultured Dechloromonas sp. | reverse complement strand
TTGATGGCGCCGTGCACGCTCGTCTTGGTCGTCTGCACCGGGTCCCATTGGTAGTGGATGGGCGAAGCGGGGCAGGCCAGATTGTATATCTCGTCGACTTCCACGTAGAGGGGAAAGGTCACGTCGTGCCGCATCAGCTCGAAATGCGGGTTGCCCACGAGATGGCTGATGTTGTCCTTGGCGCCGCTGTAGAAGTTGTCCACGCACAGCACGTCGCACCCGTCATGCAGCAGACGCTCGCACAAATGGGACCCCAGAAACCCGGCGCCGCCCGTGACCAAGACTCTTTTCCGATTCGCTACGTGCATCGTGCCTCCGATGGGCAGTGTCCGTTCAACAGATTGCTGGATGGTGCCTGTGATCAGGACTTGTATGCCAAGGAATGCACCTTGTCGACGTAATAATGGATAATGTTCCTGTCCTGTTATGATCTTGTGTTTTTGAGAAGCTGTTTTGCTGCTCCAATAAGAAAGAGTGTGTTTGTCACGAGGTAGCGTTTCCAAAGACGCCTAGGTTCGGAAGCCAAACGATGCAGCCATTCCACGCCGGCGTCTTGCATCCATTTGGGTGCGCGTTTTACCGTGCCAGCATGAAAATCGAACGCCGCGCCGACTCCGATCATGACAGCGTTCACCTTGCCGCGATGTTCGGCCATCCAGCGTTCCTGCTTGGGGCAACCGAGACCGACGAAAACAATACCTGCGCCGCTCGCATTGATCCGCTTCACAGAAGCCGCATCCTCTTCCGCACTCAATTTACGAAAGGGTGTAGATTCCTTGCCCGCCACTCTCAACGACGGAAATTCCTCCCGCAACCTCTTGTTCAGCGCAAACTGCGTTTCTTCTTTGCTTCCGTAGAAGAAAATCGGTAGCCCGTCGCCCGCGCAAAGCTCGCAAAGCGTCCACATCAGGTCAGGCCCGCTAATGCGCGGTTGTCCGGCAAAGCTGATCCGTCGAAGCATCCATGCTACCGGCGCACCATCAGGCGTGGCCATGTCCGCAAAGTCGATCACTTGGCGATAAGCGTCGTCTCTCGATGCCGTCACAACAACATGCGCGTTGCAGATGGTCACATAACGGGACTCTCGCGTCCGTCCCCATGCCAGTAGTCGGGTGATGGCGGCATCCCAGTCCAGGATGTCAACCTGCACCCCGAGCACGCGGCCGGTTCGGCGATCAGACGTCATGGCCTTTGGTCTCGGCGATGGCATCGCGATAAATATCCATCAGCATCTGGTAATTGCGTTCCGGCGTGTAGAGCCGTTCGTATTCCTGTCGCGCCGCCACACCCATGCGCCGCATCTCATGAGGGTGATTTGAAGCCCAAATCATCTTTTCGGCTAGGTCGTGAGCGTCGCCATGCGCGAACAGTAGGCCTGTTTCCCCATCGCGAACGATGTTGGCAAGCGAGCCGATGCGGCTGGCTATGACCGGCAAGCCGCTTGAAAACGCCTCCACGATCGTGCGAGGAAAATTTTCGTAACAAATGCTCGGTACCACGAGCGCCAAGGCACGGCTCATTTCACTCCGTACCGCCTCGCCGGGCTGGCTTCCCAGGCGCATCACCCCAGCGATACCATCAAACAGCCCGGCTTGCGGCCCTTCTCCTACTACCCGCAAGCCTGCATCAGGCAATAATCGTATCGCTGCAGCCAGGGTCACAATGCCCTTCTCAACAGACAAGCGACCCACGAACAGCAGTCCAGCACGTGGCGCCGGATTCAGAACCTCGAAGTCTACGAAATTCGGCTTCACCACTACGCGTTCCGCCGGCAGGCCGCCTGCAATGAACTTGCTGCGGCAAAATTCGTTCAGCGCAATGTAACGAGCCACCTTGTTGCGATACGTACCTATTCCGCGATGAAGCGCCAGCATCCCCGCCAACGCGGCTGAAGCCGGACGAGAGCCTCTATAGCACGCACGCACCACACCTCTCCATGGAAGCCGCCCCATGCAGTCTTCGCAGACTTGTCCCGCGCGAAGGAACAGTGCATTCAGGCACATCAGTCGAAAATTGTGCAGCGTCTGCACCACCGGCACTCCGGCGCGCCCAGCTGCCCAGTAAAGCGTCGGCGAGATCAGCGGGAAGGTATTGTGCACGTGGATCAAATCGGGTTGATCGTGCGAAAGCAACACTTGAATATCTCGCGTCGTGCGCCGCGACCACAGCGTTCCGGCAGCCAAGGCAGCTGGAGACATGGACTTAATTTCGTCGTTATCACGCCTGTAGAACGACACTTCATGTCCAGCCTGACGCAACAGCGCGGCCTCAGCTTTCACCATTGAGTCCTCGCCGCCGCTGTGCTGGTAGATGTTATGGGCTATCAGGATACGCAAAGAATAACCTTTTTATCTTAATTGAGAGCTGATTAGCTTGTAATAATGAAAATTTGCTTCGTTGATAATGTTTGTAGAGTTAAAATTTTTTAAGTTGTGTGAATTATTCGAAATAAATAGTCGATCCTGAAAAACTGTTAAAACGCCACGTCAGGCACAGACCTGCACGGGCTGAACATTGGGTCGAAGTATGTGCCCAAGGAATTTGAGGCACAAAAAACACAGAATCCGGATGAACTTCCGGAAATTGAACGCAGCACAGGCCATGAACAGATTCACGGAGTCGCCGACCTGGCCTTTGAGGTAATTGCGCAGCATCCTGTGGTCGTTCTTGAGGTGGCCGATGATCGGTTCGATGGCCGCACGCCGACGGAACCGTTCTCTGGCTTGACGTTTGTCAGAAGCTGTTTTCGTCCGCTTGCCTGACTCGGGGATTTCGATGCTGGTCACGCCGATCTTGCGCTTGCCGCGGTAGCCACGGTCACAGATCGCCATGGTCGGCCGTTGCCCCACGATGCTTTCGACTTGAGACAGAACCGCAGGCAGCGTGTGACCGTCGAAAGGATTGTCCTGGAAGGACAGGGCGCCAACGATGATGCCGCTGGTCTTGGTCACGGTCACGGATGCCTTGGCGCCGAACTCGTATTTCTTGTGGGCCTTGCCTTTGCTGATGCAGGACACGCCTGGTTCATGGAGGCTGTAGATCTTGCCCGTGTCGGATCGCTGCTGGCGCTGCACGCGATCGTAAAGGTCCAAGGCCTGCTGATGGATGGTCAGCGCTTCCGGAGAAAGCTTGCGTTTCAGTTCGCGGACCAGGATGCCGGCGATGGTCCGCAAACGCCTGACGGCCCGCTGGGATTCGCCCTGTCTGCGACCTTTTGATTTGAACCGGATGGTCCGCAGAAGCGACTTGATTTCGCGCTGGTAGCTGCGCCGGAGTTTGACGTCTTCCAGCTTGGCCATGGTGTGGCACCGCGTCACGATTTTGGTCAGGAGCTTGGCATCCGTGGGAAAGGTGATGTTCTTTTCCTGCACGGTTGAGTCCACAACGACCTCGGCTTCTTTGGCCTTGTCACCGTGGAGGGTCACGGAAACCTCGAAGATCTTGCGGACTCCGTCTTCTCCGATGCGGCGTCGGAAATAGGTCAGCTCTGACGGATCACAGGGCAGCTTCCAGGTGAACCGTTGCTGGCCGCAGAAGGCCTGGAAATACGGGTTCTGGACCCAAGCCTCGACAACGCGCTCATCACTCAAGTTTTCAAGCTGCTTGAGAATGAGGAGACCGACCATCAATCGGACAGGTTTTCCGGGGCGACCGGAAGCAGCATAAAGCGGCCGGAAGCTATCCTCGAACACCTGCCACGGAATGACCTTGGCCAATCCGAGAAGGTGGTTTCGAGGATCGAGTTGATCAAGCAGATCCGGGCAAAGGAAGCTGCGCTGGCGGTCCGATTTTTTGGGCTGCATCGTTGATAACCTCGGAGTGATTTCGACCAGAAAAATGCATTTTTCACTGCATTACTGGTTATTCGAAATACGTTATTTCCGAGTAAATTTCAATTTATTTCAGCATATTGCCACATTTTCAGCCCCGACTAAATATTTACACATAAAGTTAAATAATTTGAGTATTATAGTGCATATAAATTAATAATATAGTAATTTTGTAAAAAAACTATTTAATAATTAAAATTATAAAATAAGTTATATGATTAAATCATGCCATTTTGATGTTTGTGAAATTGCGACAAAATTATATCCTTTTTTACAGTTTACTTTAATTCTAGTTGCTTGAATCGAATTTTCGATATTAATAGATTTGCCTTGAGGAGTAATAAAGAACACTTTCAGGCCTAAATTGTGAATTATATGATTTGTTATACTTGAATTTTGATCTTTTCCATGGTCTTCATATATGATCATCACATCACGACTCAATGATTTTTGCATTCCTTGGATGGCTTTGATCTCAGTTCCCTCAACGTCAAGTTTGATGATGATTGGCATGCCCGGAGAGATATCGATTGATTCCAAAATGTCATCGATGGTGATACTTTCAACAGAAAAACCTTCTTTTCTCAAACTAGCGCCAGCATGGTTGTTGCCTGTTTGGTTTATATGTAAACTGATTCCACTTTCCGAGTATATTGCACGGTTTAAGGTCTTAAAGCGGTTATTATTGATTTCTGCATTTCGTTTAAGATGCTGATAAGTATGTGGCATTGGTTCAATAGCAAGTACTTGTTTGCAATTTATTGCTGGATCAGAGCATATTATGGACCAATAATTAATATTCGCGCCGCAGTCTAAAAAAACAAAATTTGTATCTCTAGCCCGCGTCAATATGTGAAGTATTTCTTCCTCATATGTATATTCTTTTACAATCAATCTGGACCAATACGGGTCATTTAAGTTGATGATAATCTTACTATCTCGACCTAGTGGAACGATTTTGGTTTGGAGTGATCGAAATAAATTGCTTAATAGTAGTGCAATATGCCATAATCCTTTAAAATTAAGATATTTTGTTATTTTTCCAGTAAGCCGCATTATAATGCAAAATGCATGTGATTGTAGGACTACTGTATGCTAATTATGTAAGAAGTGTGTTTATTTCATCGAAGATTCTT
>CAZGPO010000183.1:0-5031 GCA_964527745.1 uncultured Dechloromonas sp. | reverse complement strand
AACGGTCACCGGGCGCAAGCGCCGTTGCGGCTGGTTCGACGCCGCCGCACTGCGTCGTTCCGGTCGTATCAACGGCCTGACCGGGCTGTGCATCACCAAGCTCGACGTGCTCGACGGCATGGAGGAACTGAAGATCTGCAACGGCTACAACCTCGATGGCAAGGTCATCGACCTGCTGCCGATCGGCGCCGACGAAGTCGCGCGCTGCGAGCCGATCTACGAAACCATGCCGGGCTGGTCGGGAACGACCTTCAGGGTCAAGCGCTGGGAAGACCTGCCGGCCAACGCCCAGGCCTATCTCAATCGTCTCGAGGAGCTCTGCCAGGTGCCGATCGCCATCGTGTCTACCGGTCCCGAACGCGACGAGACGATCCTCAAACAGCACCCGTTCAAATAATTTTGGCTGTTGGATTGCTGCGGTCAACGGGCCTTTTGGCCCGTTTTTCGTTGACCTGCGACGATCAGCGCGCCGGCACCAGTTGCCAGTCTTCCGGACAGTCGTTGACGTAAGGGTAATACTGGCCTGCCGACCCGCAGAAGTGCCAGTAGCCGGCCGTCGGGACGGCGTAGGTGGTCCGTGGCGCGACATAGACTGGCTGCGGCTGGACATAAACCGGTTGCGGCGCCACATAGGCCGGGGCCGGTGCATAGTAGTTCGACGCCGCAATACCGGCGGCGATGCCGGTGATTGCGAGTAGGGCGGCCGGTCCGGCCCAGTTTTGACCGCGATGATGGCCGCCATCATAATGCTTGGGTGCCGGCCGGTAATGCCCATGGTCGTGTCTGCGGTCGGCCAGTGCCGGAGTGGCGGCGCAAAGCGCCAGGCAGAGTGCGATGCTGATTGGCTTGATGATCGGTTTCATGTCCGAATAACGCTTCGGGAACGGGGGCGATGACGACCGGCAGGTACTCAATTGTGAGGAATTGTTACCGGGTGCGGATTCGCGCTGTGAGACAATGTTGTGCAATCGGTCGGAGCGCGGTACCTGCCAGGGGGATTCCCCAACCGCTGTGGTCGACCGGAAACTGGCGCTGAAAATGAAAAAAGGCCTTGCATGAACAAGGCCTTCGATCAAAATCGCTGGTGCCCAGGAAGGGACTCGAACCCCCACGGAGTTACCCGCTAGTACCTGAAACTAGTGCGTCTACCAATTCCGCCACCTGGGCATAGGTGCGAAGAGCCGCGAATTATAAAGAAAGAAAGAGACATGTCAAGAAAAAAGCTATCCAAGACCCGCCGTGCCGATCCGTTCTTCGAGCGCGAGGTGGCCCGCTATGAATTTCCGTTGCCGTCCCGCGAGTATGTCGCGCAGATTCTGGAGGAGGAAGGGCGTCCCGTCACCTTCACCGAACTGACCCAATTGCTTGACATCGCCGACAGCGAGCGCGAGATGTTCCAGCGCCGGCTTGGCGCCATGGAACGCGAAGGCCAGTTGATGCGCAACCGCAAGGGCGCCTACATCCTGCCCGAACGCGCCAGCCTGACGCCGGGCAAAATCCAGGGCCATCCTGACGGCTACGGCTTCCTGATTCCCGATGACGGCAGTGCCGACATCTTTCTCGACCAGCACCAGATGGGCAAGGTCCTGCACGGCGACCGTGCCCTGGTGCGGGTGACCGGCAGCGACCGCCGGGGGCGGCCGGAGGGCAGCATCGTCGAGGTGACCGAACGCGCCAACACGCGGATCGTTGGCCGCGTTTTCGTCGAGCATGGCGTTGTTTTCGTGGTCCCTGAAAACCGGCGCATCGCCCAGGACATCCTGGTGCCCCCCGAGAAGAAGGCGAAGATCAAGCCGCAGACGGGGCAGGTGGTGATGGTCGACATCATCGAGCAGCCGAGCAAGTTCTCGCAGCCGATCGGGCGCATTACCGAACTGCTCGGCACTTACGCCGATCCCGGCATGGAGATCGAGATCGCGCTCAGGAAGCACGATCTGCCATTCGAATTTTCCAAGCCCGCGCTGGCCGAGAATAAGGCGCTGCCGGACAAGGTCAGGAAGGCCGATCTGGCCGGCCGCGAAGATCTGCGCGAGCTGCCGCTGGTAACCATCGACGGCGAGACGGCGCGCGATTTCGACGACGCCGTGTATTGCGAAAAGCAGGGACGCGGCTGGCGGCTGGTGGTGGCGATCGCCGACGTCTCGCATTATGTTCAGCCGGGCATGACGCTCGACAAGGAGGCGATGGAGCGTGGCAACTCGGTCTATTTCCCGCGCCGGGTGATCCCGATGCTGCCGGAAAAGCTGTCGAACGGCATCTGCTCGCTCAACCCCGACGTCGAGCGCATGGCGATGGTCTGCGACATGGACATCAGCGCCGCCGGCAAGATCGGCAAGTACCGTTTCTACCGCGCGGTGTTCCGTTCGCACGCGCGGCTCACCTACAACCAGGTGTGGTCCTGGCTGTCGGGAGAAGCGCAACCTGAGAGCGACATCCACCGGGCGCTGCAGCCGCAGCTGAAGAATCTCCACAGGCTGTTCCAGGCGCTGCACAAGGCACGCGGGCAGCGCGGGGCGATCGATTTCGAGACGACCGAGACGCAGATGCTGTTCAACGATCAGGGCAAGATCGAGAACATCGTGCCGGTCGTGCGCAACGAGGCGCACCGCATCATCGAGGAGTGCATGCTGGCGGCCAACGTCTGCGCTTCCGATTTTCTCGCCGCGCACAAGCATACCTGTCTTTATCGCATCCACGAAGGCCCGGGTGAGGAGAAGCTCAAGAACCTGCGCAGCTTCCTCGGCGAGTTCGGCCTCGCGCTCGGTGGCGGCGATGACCCGAAGGCCAAGGATTACGCCAAGCTGCTGGAACAGATCAGGCCGCGGCCCGATTTCCAGTTGCTGCAGACGGTGATGCTGCGCTCGTTGCGCCAGGCGATGTACAGCCCCGACAATGTTGGCCACTTCGGGCTGGCCTACGAGCATTACACCCACTTCACCTCGCCGATCCGCCGTTACCCGGATCTGCTGGTGCATCGCGCCATCAAGGCGGTGCTGGCCGGCGAGAAATACACGCCGATTGGCGACTGGGAACAGATCGGCCTGCACTGTTCGGCGACCGAGCGGCGTGCCGACGAGGCGACGCGCGATGTCGAGAACTGGTTGAAGACCTTCTTCATGAAGGAGCGCATCGGGGAGGAATTCGACGGCACGATTTCGGCAGTCACCGCCTTCGGCATCTTCGTGGCGCTCGACACCATCTACATCGAAGGCTTGGTGCACGTCTCGGAGTTGGGCGCCGACTATTTCCAGTTCGACAACATCAAGCACCAGATGCTTGGTGAGCGCACCGGGCAGCGCTTCCGCCTCGGCGACCGGGTACGGGTCAGGCTGGTGCGCGCCGACCTCGAAAGCAACAAGATCGATTTCGTCCTCGCGGCAAACGAAACGCCATCGGCAAAAAGAGGCAAAAAACGCGGTTGACCGCAGCGGTCTCGGGGGGAAGCTGCGTGCGATGGTAGACTCGCCACCTTTCCGGAAAAGATTGCCGACATGTCCACCTCGCGCCTGATTTACGGTTTTCACGCCATCACTGCCAAGCTGCGCCATGATCCTGATTCGCTCAAGGAGATCATGGTCGATGCCACGCGCCAGGATGCACGCGCCCGCGATCTGCTGGCGCATGCCGAGTTGCAGGGCGTCAAAGTCATCGTTACGGACGGCAAGCGGCTCGATGGCATGGCGCCCGGTGCGAAACACCAGGGCGTCATCGCCCGCGTCGAAGGCGGGCGCAAGGCGGCGCATCTTGACGACGTACTCGATACGCTTGAGGAACCGGCCTTCCTGCTCGTGCTCGACGGCATCACCGATCCGCGCAACCTCGGCGCCTGCCTGCGCGTCGCCGATGCTGCCGGTGTCCATGCCGTGATCGCCCCCAAGGATCGTGCCGTCGGGCTCACCGACGTGGCGGCCAAGACCGCCAGTGGTGCCGCCGAGACGATGCCTTACGTGATGGTCACCAATCTGGCGCGCACGCTGCGCGAACTGAAGGAGCGCGACATCTGGGTGGTCGGCACCGCCGGCGAAGCGGAAAGTGACCTCTACGCCGCCGAATGGCCACAGGCCACGGCCTGGGTGCTCGGCGCCGAAGGCGAGGGCATGCGTCGCCTGACGCGCGAAACCTGCGATCAACTGGTGCGCATCCCGATGCACGGTAGCGTCGATAGCCTCAACGTTTCGGTGGCGGCCGGAGTCTGCCTGTTTGAAGCGCGCCGCCGTCGACTTTGAGCCGTATCGGCTAAAATTACTTGACTAATAAAGTCGGGTACTATCTAATATAAGTATAAATATTTCAACTTTTGCAGCATCTGGCTGCAACCCAACACGAGGAGTTAAGCATGAACCTGCCCGCACGCGATGGCGATGGCTACCTGGAAAGCATGGACGACTGGAGCGAGGAAATCGGCCGGGCGATGGCTGCCGAGGATGGCGTCGAATTGACCGACGAAAAATGGCAACAAATCCTCAAGGCGCGCGAATACTACGAAGAATTCCAGGCGGTGCCGCCGATCCGCAAGTTTGCCAAGTTCCTTGAAACGGATCAGAAAGAGATTTTCGACCTGTGGATGACCGGGCCGATGAAGCCGATCACCAAATACGGCGGCCTGCCCAAGCCCACCGGCTGCGTCTGACCGATCGGTTCCTGGGGTGGGGCTACCCGCGGGCACGGTATTTGCCCCACATGCTCCAGCTGAAGACGAAGAGGCCGAGCCAGATCAGGGCGAAGCTGATCAGCCGTTCCGACTGCATCGGCTCGCCGAAGATCCATACCGCGGTCAGGAATTGCAGCGTCGGGTTGATGTACATCAGCATGCCGACGGTGGCCAGGTCCAGGCGTTGCGTGGCGGCGGCGAAGGCGATCAGCGGCAGTGCCGTGATGATGCCGGCGCCGATCAGCAGGGTCTCGGTCGATAGGCCGTGGCCGCCAAAAACCTGATGGCCGTTCTGCGCCTGCCATAGCGCGTAGAGGCCGCAAATCGGCAGCATGGCCAGCGTTTCCAGCCACAGTCCGGACAGCGCATCGACCGGCACC
>CAZGPO010000182.1:4763-5070 GCA_964527745.1 uncultured Dechloromonas sp. | reverse complement strand
GCGCGATAGCGCTCGACCATGCCGGGCACCTGTTCGCTTTGGTCCGGATGGACGATAAAGCAGATTTCGTAATGACGCATGCAAACTCCTTATGGGATAAACCCCCCGCCATGCGAATGCGGTGGGGCAAGGTTGAAAAGCCCGCGATTATAACAACAATCACGGGCTTTCGGGTAAAACGCGGCAAATATCAACAGCCTGTTGTCAGCAATCCGGCACGCCTGCATTCAATGACGGTCTATATCGACTCAGATCGCTGACGATTCGCCTTCCGTCTTGTTTGCAGCTTCCTTCAAGTCGATGAGGA